>JAGNSI010000216.1 GCA_017988135.1 Pseudarcicella sp. | reverse complement strand
TTTTAGGCTTTTCGTAGCCTCTTTTTTAACTTCCTTTACGGCACCCTTATCTTTAGACATGGCAAAATGGTTTTAAATGGACAAAAATATGTTCAAAAACTGACTATGAAAGTACAAAATATTTAATGGTTTATGCCAATTTTGTGCAGAATATCCAAAAAATCCTTTTGCATGCCAGCTTTTAAGTGCAAGGTTTCATTGCTGGTAGGATGTACAAAAGTTAGTTCAGCGGCGTGTAATAGCATGGTATTGAGTCCAAAACGATCTTCAAACATTTTATTGTGTTTGCATTCGCCGTAGGTTTTATCTCCGATCAAATAATGTCTCAATTGAGCAAAATGTCTTCTTATTTGATGCATTCTGCCAGTTTCGGGGTTTATCTCTGCCAATGAATATCGTGAGGTAGGGTAGCGACTTACTTCTATGGCAAGTTCTATTTGGGCTAAACATTTATATCTGGTTACCGCAGTTTGCAGGTCTCCATTTTCTTTAGCCAAAGGTCTATCTGTAAAGCCTTCGTCGGGCAGAAAACCTCTTACCAAAGCAATGTATTTTTTGTTTACTAGCTTGTTTTCAAACTGTTTTTTTACAAGCTTGTCTGTTTTTTCGTTCAAAGCAAAAACCAACAATCCAGACGTTTTTCGGTCTATTCTATGGCAAGGGCTTACCCAACATTGCAACTGGTCACGAAGTATTTGCAAGGCAAACTCATTTTCTTCAGAAGCAATTTTTGTTCGGTGTACCAATAAGTTATGAGGTTTATTGATAACAACCATATCATTATCTTGATAGATGATTTCAAGTGTTCTTGGCGTAATTTCGTTGATATTCTCCAATGATTTTAAGGCTTAAATTGAGCATGAATGAACCTGTCTTTCCCGTGAAAGTCTTTTACTATTTGGGTCTTAAATCCTTGTTTCGTAAACAATTCGGCAGTTTCTTCTCCCAAGGCTTCGTTTATTTCTACCATACAAAATCCATTTTCTGAAAGATTTTTTAGTGCAAAATCAACTATAGCTTTGTAAAAAATCAAAGGATTGGCGTTGTCTACAAAAAGTGCCAAATGAGGCTCATGATGGAGCACATTTTTATGCATCACTTCTTTTTCCGACTGCCTCACATAAGGCGGATTCGAAACAATAATATCCCATTTTGAAATATTCTCAAAACTTTTTTGTTCTAAATGAAGTATGTCTGCTTCTACGAAATTTACTTTTGCATGGTTTTCAAAAGCATTTTTTTGGGCAATCATTAAAGCATTTTTAGCAATATCAACCGCCCAAACGTTTACTTTATCTTTTGCTTTTTGGGCTATTGAAATTGCTATGCAACCAGAGCCAGTACCCAAGTCTACCACTCGAAGAGGCGTTTTGCTTGTTGTGAATAGTTCATTTATAATACTCAAACTAGCTTCAACCAGTTCTTCTGTTTCGGGTCTGGGTATTAATGTTGCTTCGTTCAATTCAAAATTTAATCCATAAAATTCTGTATTGCCCATTATATATTGAATCGGTTTGAAAGCTTGTAAGTCAGTGATTATACTGTTCAAATCTACATCTAGTGATGTGGTTTTGTCTAACATAAAATCAACCGTATCCAATTTGTAGTAATGCCACAATATCAACTTAATGATGCCATCAGCTTCATTTTTGTCGTATATTTGGGCGATTGCTTGAAATATTTCTTGGTAAATTGATTTGGCAGATTTCATTTCTTAATTTTTTACAAAGGTAACCATTTGTTATGTTTTATACCGAATTGCTTGATAATTCACTCAAAATGCATGAACGATTTATGCTCAGGGCTATGCAATTGGCAGAACTCGGAGCAGGCTTTGTATCGCCTAATCCTAAAGTAGGCTGTGTTATTGTGCATAAAGGTGTAATTATTGGCGAAGGCTGGCACCAGCAATACGGAAAATGCCATGCTGAGGTAAATGCGATAGCCAGTGTAAAAAATGTAGCATTGCTTTCAGAGTCGGATGTTTATGTGACATTAGAACCTTGTTCGCACTTTGGGAAAACGCCTCCATGTGCAGATTTACTCATCAAACATCAAGTAAAACGAGTTTTTATTGGTGCATTTGATACCAATCCTTTGGTAGGAGGTAAGGGTATTCAAAAACTAATCGATGCCAATATTGAAGTGATAAAAGGTGTTTGGGAAACTGAATGTCGTGAGCAAAACAAGCGATTTTTTACTTTTATAGAACAAAAAAGACCGTACATTATCCTGAAATGGGCTGAAACTGCAGATGGTTTTGTTGCGAAAGCAAATTTTGAAGCCATACAGATTTCGAGTGCCAAAGAAATGATTTTTTCGCATAAATTAAGAGCTACCGAAGATGCTATAATGGTGGGTACAAATACGGCAATTTACGATAATCCTAAGCTCAATACAAGATTATGGTCAGGGAAAAATCCTATAAGAATCGTATTAGATAAGCATTTGAAATTACACGAAGGGCTTCATCTTTTGGATGGTTCAAAGCAAACTTTGGTCTATAATTTAGTAGAAAATAAAACCATCGGATCGACTTTTTTTGTAAAAATCAATCAAAAAGATAATTTTTTAGAATCAATTTTAAATGATTTGTATCAAAGAAATATTCAATCTGTTATCGTAGAAGGAGGCACTAGGCTATTGCAAAGCTTTATAGATGCAGGCTTGTACGATGAAGTACACCGTTTTCAATCTGATTTCAAGTTGAATGAAGGTATTGAAGCTCCTGTTTTGTAATGGAATATGATGGAAAGCACAAGCTGGATCTAGAATTACTCATTCCAAATCTCCCAAGCTTTTTCTGCTTGACCATGTAGCATTTGTAGCCCGTCATGCACAGATTTTACGCCCATAGCTAAGCCTTTTTGCATAAAATTTGTTTCTAGCGGATTGTAAACAATGTCATATAAAAGATGTTTGCTCGATAGTAAATGATAAGGAATATCTGGGCAAAGTTCTGTTTTGGGGTACATTCCCAACGGTGTAGTGTTTACAATGAGTAAATGCTCTGCCATTATTTTCTCGTCAATTTCAGGATAGTCAATCGTTGCCATTTCTTTTTTTCTAGAAACATAAAGTGGCTGAATCCCAAGGTCAATCAAAGCTTTTTCTATGGCTTTGGCAGCACCACCTTTTCCAAGGATCAAGGCTTTTTGAGGTTTTATTTCTTGCAAAGCGGTCCATTTTTCTAAAGTCCATCTGAAACCCCAATAGTCAGTATTATAACCTTTTGTAGTTCCGTTTTTTTCTATTTTTATGCAATTTACAGCTCCAATTACTTGAGCAGCACTATCTATTTCGTCTAAAAATGGAATTATAGCCTCTTTGTGCGGAATGGTTACATTCAAGCCAGCCAAATTTTCTTTGTATTTCG
>JAGNSI010000005.1 GCA_017988135.1 Pseudarcicella sp. | reverse complement strand
TTTATTTTCAACAAATACCAATACAGCCGACAACGAAACTGGTACAGCAACTACAGGTAGTGATGTAAATCAAACTACAGGTAGAAGTTATGTAGTAACACTTTCAGCTGGCGAAACAGAAAATGATGTTGATGCAGGTTTGGTGAATATTGAAAATGCTATTGGAGATAAAGTTTGGTTAGACATGGGTGCAGGTGGAGGAACTGCTCTAGATGGTGTTCAAAATGGTACAGAGCCAGGCGTTGCAAATGTTGCAGTAAGTTTATTTGCTAATGGTGTGAATGGATTAGCAGG
The DNA here is from genome assembly GCA_017988135.1 of Pseudarcicella sp. Taxonomy (GTDB): domain Bacteria; phylum Bacteroidota; class Bacteroidia; order Cytophagales; family Spirosomataceae; genus JAGNSI01. The sequence continues at coordinate 36,905 of JAGNSI010000005.1, read as the reverse complement.
TGATTCAGACGATATATTAGTAGGAAGCACTACCACAGATGCTTATGGTAAATATTTGTTTGAACATTTACCAAATGGCGATTATAATGTTGCCTTTACTTTGCCAGCTAATTACTCATTTACAATTAGTTCAGGTACTGACGATGGTAATTTATTAAACAGTGATGCCAATATTTTATCAGGAAAAACTGGTACTATCAATTTGTCAGGTAATGAAACAGAGCTTGATGTTGATGCTGGTATAATTTTCAAAACATCAGTTTCGCCAAACAGTATTGGTGATTATGTATGGTTTGATGCCAATCAAGATGGAATACAAGATGCCTCATCAGTAGAACCACCTATGGCTGGTGTTACGGTTACGCTTTTTGATGCAACAGGTAATAATGTTGTAGCTATTACCAAAACAGATGCTTCAGGCAAATATTTGTTTAATAATTTACCTGAAAATACAGATTACATTATTGGATTTAGTCCAAAACCAGGAACTGTTTTCACAACTACCAATGGCACAAGTGTTGCTTCAAGTACAAACAATAGTGATGCTGATACTTCGACTACTAAGACTGGTTTGATTAATACTGGAGTTGCTGGTACATTTGTTACGGGAATAGATGCTGGTTTGAAAGATGATCTTAAAGCTAGTTTAGGAGACTTGGTTTGGAATGATTTAAACAAAGATGGTAAACAAGATGCAGGTGAGCCTGTAGTTCCGAATGTAACTTTGAAATTGAAAAACGCAGGTGCAGATGGTGCAATAGGTGGAGGAGATGACACTGATGTAGATAATCCGTTTATAGCAGGTGTTCAGCCATATGTAGTAGTTTCTGATGCTTTGGGTAATTATTTGTTCAGTGGATTAAATCCAGCGAAATACTATGTTGAGGTTTCTGGTTTGCCAGTAAATTATGATGTAACTGGGCAAGATACAGCACCAGGTGGTGTAAATAATAATTCAACGGATAGTGATTTCAATACTGGAACTTTGTTGTCTGCAGTTTATAACTTATCTCAAGGTCAGAACTATCCTGGAATTGACTTGGGAATATTTAATAATTCTGTGACTCCTTTGTCAAGTTTAGGTAATAGAGTTTGGAATGATATTAATGCCGATGGTTTAGATAATAACGCTGAAGTGGGTGTTCCGAATGTGACAGTTTCATTAGTAGATGCATCAAACGTTCCAGTAAATAATCCAGCAACTGGTAAGCCATATGTTGTTGTAACTGACGCAAATGGTAATTACAGCTTCGTAGATTTACCTGCAGGAACATACAAAATAGTGTTTACTAATTTGCCTAAAGGTACTACATTTACAAAGTCAAATGTTGGTTCGAACGATAACCTTGATAGTGACGCAAACCTAGCCTCGGGCACTACCAATCCGATTGTTTTGCCAGCTTCTACAGATTTTTCAAATGTAGATGGTGGTATCAGAGCAAGTATTCCTGCTGGTAAAGGAAGTGTTGGAGATTTAGTGTGGGTAGATGCCAATAACGATGGAATTCAAAACACCGGAGAGCAAGGGGTGAGCAATGTTACAGTAAACTTGTTGTTGGATACTGATAATGATGGCTTAATTTCAGGAACTGAATTGACTACGCCATTTGAAACCACAATAACCAATTCTTTGGGTAATTACATTTTTACAAACTTAGATGCAGGTAATTATCAAGTTGAATTTGTGAGTTCGAGCTTACCAAGTGGATATGCTATTCAAACAGCTAAAAATGATCAAGGTGCTGATGATGCAAAAGATTCAGATGCAGATCCGATGTCAGGTTTGTCGCCAGTCTTTACTTTGGCACAAGGCGAAGATAATTTAACACTAGATTTGGGTATATTCAATGTTTCGGCAACCAATAGTATTGGTAACAAAGTTTGGTTAGATAACGGAGACGGATCAGGTATCGCAAGTGATGGTATTCAAAACGGAACAGAGCCAGGATTGCCAGGTGTTACGGTGAATTTGTTAGACGATAATGGAAATATAGTTTCTAGTATTTTAACAGACGAAACTGGGCAATACCTTTTCGGAAACCTTCCAAATGGAACTTATAGTGTAGAATTTGTTAAACCAGTTGGGTTTACATTTACAACAGCAGACCAAGGTACTGATACAAATGATAGTGATGTTAATCCTATTTCAGCTACAACACCGTCGGTTACCCTTACTGGAAATACCAATGTTGCCAACACAGATGCAGGCTTTACTACAACCAAAGCAGCATTAGGAAATGTAGTTTGGTATGATGCAGATGGAGACGGAGTACAAGGTGTTAATGAAGCTGGAATTGCAGGTGTAACTGTTACGTTATATCAAGCTGATGGAGTTACTGTTTTGGCAAGTGCAATTACTGACGCAAATGGTAAATATTTGTTTGCAAACTTAGAACCAGGTACTTATAAAGTTGGCTTTACAACTGTACCTGCAGCGCTAGAATTTACGCAACAAACTACACCAAACAATACCAATAATCAAGACAATACCAATAATGATGCAAGTCCTTCAACAGCAATCACTTCTACAGTGGTACTTTCTGCTGGAGAAATAGACCTTACCGTAGACGGTGGTTTGAGACCAGTATTGTTGGGAAGTGTAGGCGATTATGTTTGGTATGACAACAACTTGAACGGTTCAAGAGACGCAAATGAACCAGCTGTTCCTGGTGTATTTGTAACATTGAAAAATAGCTCTGGTGATGTAGTAGGTACAGCCATTACAGATGGAGATGGTAAATATTTGATCAGCGAAGTACCTGCTGGTACTGGTTATACAATTACGTTTACCAACTTGCCTTCTGGTTCTACTACAACTTCTGCTACAGGTTCAAATCCTTTGACTAATAGTGATATTCCAGCTGGTAGTACAACTGGTGTGACAGCTTCTTTTGAAATAGTAAGAGGTCAAAAAACCAATAACCTTGACGCAGGTCTTATACAAGGTAGTCCATTATTGGTTAAATTGAGTAGCTTTAATGTTAAAACTAAAGACAACGTTTCTACTCAAGTAGAATGGTCTACAAGTGAAGAAATTGGAGCTGATCGTTTCGAAGTACAAAGAAGTATAGATGGCGTTAATTTTGAAACCATACATAATGTATCGGCTTTAAATAAATCAAAATCTATCAGTAAATACAATTTTGTAGATACAAAACCGAATAATGGCATAAACTATTATCGTTTAAAAATGATTGATTTAGATGGTTCTAGTTCGTTATCATCGATAAGGCTGGTTGAGTTTAAAATCAAAGAATTGGCTAAAATTTATCCAAATCCATCAAAAGTGGACAAAGTAAACTTAGAAATAACCAATCAAGATTTATCAAATTCAAAAGTAGCTATTATAGACATGACGGGTAAATTGTTTGAGCCTAAAATGTCAATGACAGAGAAAGGATTATCTTTAGATTTGACAGGTTTAAACCCAGGCACGTATATCGTAAGGGTATTAAACAAAGGTAAAATCAATACACTTAAATTTACAAAACAATAGATTTTAGTTTTGGGGATTAACAACAATGGCAACCCAAAAGGTTGCCATTGTTGTTTTATTTTTGTTCTCAATTCAATAATGCCTAATTGGTTGCCATTGTTGTTTTATTTTTGTTCTCAATTCAATAATGCCTAATTGGTTGCCATTGTTGTTTTAATATTGTTCTTAATTCAATAATGCCTTTTCGGTTGCCATTGTAGTTTTGCTAGATCAAAGTTTCAACAACTTTTGAGAGTTCAATTTTGCCAATCCAAATTTATAACCAATTTCAAATATGATTTTTGATTTTCTAATATCAAAAGGATCGTATTTAGTCAGTTCTGGAGGTTCTATCAATAAGTTACATTGCTCTAGGCTATTTTTTGAATTGTTGTTGATGGCTAAAAAAAGAGATTTTTGAAAAATAGACGTAATAGATTTTGTTTTTTTTTGATACCCAAAAGGATTACAATGGCTACCAATAATAAAATCATATTTTCCCAATAGAGGGCTTACCGGCATATTGTTTAAAACTCCACCATCAACAAAAGTTTTTTTCTGATAAACAATAGGTTCAAACAAACCAGGAATACAACATGACGCCATTACGGGTTTTATGATTTCACCTTTCGAAAAATATATAATTTCACCCGCTTCAATGTCTGTAGCATTCACTGTTAAAGGGATTTGCAATTTCTCAAAATCATTGTGTGGAATATACTTTAAATATTCTTCCTCCAGTTTTTTCATTTTCAACAAACCGCTTCTGTTCCAAGAAGGTCTCATGGCTTTTAGGGTATTAGCCGAAACCACAATTTCGAGAATATGCTCTGGCGAATATCCCGCTGCAAACATTGCCCCAGCTATAGATCCAGCACTACAGCCAGAGATTCCATCTATTTTAATGCCTTTTTCTTGAATTGCTTTTAGTACGCCCAAATGTGCAATTCCTCTGGCACCACCTCCAGACAAAACCAAACCTATTGTCATTTCATTTATTTTAAAAAACTTAAAAGTTTAAGGTACTATTTTTGCAAAAAAATAACTACAAACTTTCAATATTTTTCAGGTAAGTTTCCGCTTGCAAAATCAATTCATCTTTTTTCAAATTATCCATTTTCTTCCAAGTTTGATATGCCATACCTATTCTTGGATTAGATTTTAGCTTGGCTTCGTTTTGATGATAAAAGTTCCAATACAAACTGTTAAACGGACAAGCTTTATCTCCCGTTTTTATGGATTTATCATAAAAACAATCACCACAATAGTTACTCATTTTATGAATATATGCAGCCGAGCTTACATAAGGTTTACTGCCTACAATACCACCATCGGCATATTGGCTCATGCCACGGGTATTGGTAATTTCTACCCACTCAAAAGCATCAATGTATATTCCCAAGTACCAATTGTCTACTTCGTCTGGAGAAATTCCTGCCAACAAAGCAAAGTTTCCAGTAAGCATTAGCCTTTGAATATGATGAGCATATGCATAGTTTAATGACTGTTCAATGCTGTTTTTAAGGCAATTCATGTTGGTTTTTCCTGTCCAAAACCATGAAGGTAGATTTTTCGTATTTTCGAAATAATTCAATGTAGCAAACTCAGGCATTTTTGCCCAATAAATACCTCTCATGTATTCACGCCAACCTACAATTTGCCTTACAAAACCTTCTAATTGATGGAATGCTATTTTGTTTTCCGAAACATCATACATTTCAATAGCTTTTGATATTACTTCTTTGGGCGATATCAATTTTATATTCATCGCAAACGACAGCCTTGAATGATAAATAGACCATTCGTTTACGGCCATAGCGTCTTGAAATGTGCCAAATAGTGGCAAGCAATTTTCAACAAAAAAATCAAGTAGTTCGAGCGATTGTTTTCTATTGATAGGCCAAATAAATTCTTTTGAATTCACCCAACCAATTGTTTTTATTCCTGCCGCTTTTATCTCTTCGTGCAGTGAACTCAAGTCATTCGAAAACACCAATGGAATAGGAGGGAAGTGTTTTTTAGGTAATTTTTCTCTATTGTCGTGGTCGAAATTCCATTTTTCCATCATTGGCTTTTCGCTATCCGCCATCAAAATGCCATGTTTTTTCCGAATATATCTGTAGAAAGTTTCCATCAAAAAAACCTTTTTGTTTTTAAATAAATCGGCAATTTCGTTTCTATTGGTATAAAAATGTTCAGTATCGAAAGCAGCGTTTGGGATGTTGAGTTGTTCAGCGAATTTTTTCAAACACAGATCCACCCTATATTCATCGGGAATCAAATATTCAAAATGAGTAAACAAGTGTTTCTCTATTAAAAATTTGCAATTTTCATCGAAGCTATGCAGGTTGTCGGTGTCATTTATTTTGATATAAATTATTGAGTGTCCCATTTGTGATAATTTTTCGGCAAAATCCCTCATCGCCGAAAAAATACCCAAAACCTTTTGAATATGATGACAAACATAATCTGTTTCACTTTTTATTTCCATCAATACATAATATACATCATTGTTTGATTCCGCAAACCAGCTATGCTGTATATTCAATTGGTCGCCCAAAATCAACCTTAGTTTTTTTTCTTTTGCCATCCGTTTTTTTGTTTCTCTAAACAAAACATGACAATTATTTTTTTGTTTAAAATAAAAAAGAAACAATACTTCAAAACAATTGCAGTATTATACTACCAAACAAAAAAATAGGCTACCGAAATCGATAGCCTATTATTGAAAATCTTGAAAAATTTACCTCTCAATAAATACTTTTTCCATAACCCAATCTTTACCTATTTGCATACGCAAGAAATACAAGCCACTTTTTTGAATGTTTTTCAGGTTGAGTAGGGCTTTTCCTGCCTTTAAGGCCACGTTACGTTGTAAGTAATATTTTCCTTGATCATCAAACAAAGTAACAGCTATTTCTTTTTGAGTATTGCCCTCTAGTGATATGGTAAGCACGTCTTTTACAGGGTTGGGATAAATTGCCACCTTTCCTTCCGATTTTTTACCACTCAATTCCAAACTGGTTATAGTTGATAAATTAGCATTTTTTGGACCAACTGTCCATAATTGAGATAAATCATTAATGTCTTTGGCTTCTACATAATTTGTTCCATTTATGCCATTTGTAAATCCAGCATCAATATCAAAAGCATTTTTCCAGCCAGTTTTTGAAGTATCCAATCGAAACAAGCCAATGGTACCTTGTATGCTTACGATTTCTTCAGTAGGATAGTAAATACGCATAGTTGTATTCGTACCTGCAGAATTTCCAGCGATTTGATAAACACGTTTAATAGCATTGTTGCCTGCCTTATAGTGTTTACGTATTACATTAAGGATAATATTATTTCCTTCATATTGTAGTAGCCAAAGTCCTGTACCTTTGATGTCAGAACCAAATGGACTAATTGTAATAGAAAATATAATGCTTCCACCTTGATTTTTTTCTCCTGTGGCTGAGTAGTCAGTTACGATATGGTTTGAAGCTAAATTTTCAGACATTATTCCATCTAAGTATATATTATTTCCATTTAAATCTAAATCGCCTAATTTCGTAGCAAGCGTGCCACTTATCCTTATGTTATTACTTAGCGTTGCACTTAAAGCATTGTTAATGGTGAAGTTATTAGCAGAAATACCTGCAGGGTTATTGATAGTTTGTAATGTAGTGCCATTGAATTCATAGCTTGCTCCAGTTTCAAAGGTTTTTGTACCTTTTACATTGATAGCATTAAAACCATTTGTATGAGAAGTACGGAAAGTAGCTCCTTTTAAGAGTGTGAGATTTCCATTTCCTGTAATGCTTCCTGTACCTTGTATGTCAAGGTCTATGTCTGTACCATTGGATATTGTGAGCGTTTTGCCGGCATCAATAGTGATTCTACCTCCACTTTCTATTTTGATTTGTTCAAGTGTAATGTTAGAGTTCAAGGAAGCGGTATTGTTGTTGCGAATAGTAATAACAGGCTTACTTTGATTGCCATCTGGAGGTAGAGTCGCATTACTCCAATTGATATTGTCATTTGAACTTTGCCAGCCTACTGCAGAAGAAAAAGATACATTTCTTTCATTGCTACGGTAATGCAATGTGGTAGACAAATTAATATTTTTTGGGCCAACCGTCCAAGTAGAATACATATTGATATTTGTTGCTTCAACATAACCTGCCCCATTTGTACCATCAGTAAATCCAGCAGCAATATTGGAAGCGTTTTTCCAACCAGCTACAGCAGATTCCATACGAAATATTCGAAAACCACTTGTTGAACCTGCGGTTTCCTCAGCAGGATAGTAGATGCGCATAGTTATATTTTTATTTTCCGTGGAATCTGAAGGATAATTAGATATTTTATAAACACGCTTAAAAGTTTTTGAGTCAACCTTATAGTGCTTTCTGATTATATCTATATCAATAGATTTTTCAAATTTATCATTTCTTTGAAGCCAAAGCCCTGTACCTTTGATGTTTTGGCCTATGTTATAAACATATGCTGATAAAATAATACTTCCACCTTGATTGTTTTCGTCTGTTGCTGTGTTATCTGTTACAATATGATTTAAAGCTAAATTTTCAGACAAAAATCCCCCTTGATGATATAGCTCTACATTATGACCATTTAAATCTAAATCTCCTAAATTCGTAGCAAGTGTGCCTTTAATAACGATGTCATTACTTAATTTAGCTCCAAAAGCATTGTTGATGGTGAAGTTTTGGGCAAATATGCCTTTCGGGTTGTTGACAGTTTGAAGAGTAGTACCATTGAATTCATAGTTTGTAGAAGAACCAAATGTTTTTATCCCTTTTATATTTATAGCATTAAAGCCATTTGTATTAGAATTTCGGAAAGTTGCTTCTCTTAAGAGTGTGAAATTTCCAGCTCCTACAATACTTCCTGTGCCCTGTATGTCTAGATCTATTCCAGCATCATTAGTTATAGTGAGCGTTTTATTAGCATCAATAGTAATGTTGCCTTCATTCTCAATAGTGAGTTGATCAAGTTTTATGTTAGAGCTTATTGTAGCATTGTGCCCATTGCGTATTGTAATAGCTAGAGTACACTCATTACCATAAGGAGGGAATGTTGCATTGCTCCAATCAATTCCGTTAGGTGAGCTTTGCCATCCAGAAGCTGAAGAGAAAGATAGACTCTTTGCATTGCTACGGTATTGCACAGGTTCTCTAATTATATTTATTCCTTTTCGTTCCATAAAATATACCGATCCTGCATTTTCTATTTCATTTAGTTCATCTGCATCTTCATTTTCATTTAAGGCTCCTATTATGGCATAATCTCCTGAAATAGCAACAGATAAGCCGAATATGTCATCTATGGAACGTTTTGGAGCTGTGATTTTTTTTTGAAAATCCCAATTGTTTGTTCCCCCTTGGTTGCGGTAGTATATATAGGCAGAGCCTGCATTTTTTATATAATTCTTTTCATTTGCGTCTTCATCTTCATTTGGGGCTCCTACGATGGCATAATCTCCAGAAATATCAACTGACTGTGCAAAAGAGTCAGTTGATTCTCTATAATAAACACTAATTGTTTTTTGTATTCCCCATTTGTCTGCCCCACCTTGGTTGCGGTAAAAAATATAGGCACCTTTTTCTTCTCCAGATGCTCCAACAATGATATGTTCGCCTGAAATAGCGACTGAAATACCAAAATAGCTGAAATCTCTTCGATAGGGTGCAGTGATTTTTTGTTGCAATTTCCATTTATTTGACCCATCTTGGTTACGGTAGAATATATAGGCAGAACCAGCCATAGTTTTTGTATTTTGTTCATTTGAATCTTCGCTTTCACCATATGCTCCCACAATGACATAATCTCCAGATATAGCTACGGATTCGCCAAAATTATCACCATCCTCACGAATGGGTGCAGTAATTTTTTGTTGCATTCCCCATTTGTCTGTTCCACCTTGATTGCGGTAGAATATATAGGCAGAACCTGCCAAATATTTTTCATTTTGCTCATTTGTGTCGTACTTATCATAATGTACACCAACAATAGCATAGTTCCCTGAGATAGCTACCTTCAAGCCAAACTTGTTATATTCTTTTCTATATGGTTCAGTGATTTTCTTTTGTAGTCCCCAGTTATCTGTTCCGCCTTGGTTACGGTAGTATATATAAGCTGAGCCACTATTACTAAGTGAATTTTGTTCATTCACATTTTCATCTTCATGATCTGCTCCCACAATGGCATAATCCCCAGAAATAGCTACTGAAACTCCAAAGAAATCAGTCCTTTCACGATAAGGTGCTGTTATCATTTTAATTTGAGTCCAATTGCCCTCCACTCGTTGTAGAATGTACGCTGCACCTGCATATTTCAATGAATCTTTTCCATTGGCATCATAATTTTCCCCATATGACCCTACAATAGCAATATCCCCAGAGATAGCTACTGATCTTCCAAAATTGTCTTCTTCAGATCTTGCAGAGGTACTAGAGTTTTCGTGATTACCAGCACTACGTTTGATTATAGCGTTCCAGTCTTGGGCATTTGTCTGTAAAGTACCTAGCCATAAAAAGAATAATAAGCTCGCTAATCCCCTTATGGTTGCTCTACAATGTCTGTAAGGTGAGTTAAATGCTTTTAGTTGTATCGTATTTGTTTTCATGTATAAAAATATATGATTTTTTGCAAATTTAAGCTTTATTTGTCTGTGTATCAAATAAAAAAGGGTTAATGATGTTTGTTTCATTAACCCTTTTTGTATGGCTATTTTATTTGTTACAATAAACTAACACCTGTCATTTCTTCTGGTTGTTTTACGCCAAGCAATTCTAAAACAGTAGGGGCTATGTCGCCTAATTTTCCATTTTTTATTGGTTTTGAATAATCGTTATCAACCAAAATACAAGGTACAAGGCTAGTAGTATGTGCAGTATTAGGAGTGCCATCTTCATTGATCATAAAGTCGGCATTGCCATGGTCGGCTATTATTATAAATGTATAATTATTTTCAAGACCCACTTTTACTATTTCTTCTGCACATTTATCAACGGTCTCAGCTGCTTTCATTACCGCCGAAAACACACCCGTATGTCCTACCATATCGGTATTGGCAAAATTTAAGCATACAAAATCGGCTTCACCTTTTTTGATTTCAGGTATCAACGCATCTTTTAGTTCAACAGCCGACATTTCAGGTTGCAAGTCATACGTTGCCACTTTCGGTGAGTTTCTTAAGATATTGCTTTGTCCTTCAAAAGGTTCTTCTCTTCCGCCCGAAAAGAAAAAAGTAACGTGTGGATATTTTTCTGTTTCCGCCATTCTTATTTGCTTTTTACCAGCATTGGCAATCATCTCGCCCAAGGTCATAGATAGATTGTCCTTGTCGAAAATCACATTTACGTTTTTGAACTTGTCGTCATAATTTGTCATTGTCAAATAATGCAAGTCCAATTTTTTCATTTGCTGTTCAGGGAAATCGCTCTGGGTCAGAGCTTGCGTAATTTCACGTCCTCTGTCTGTTCTGAAATTAAAGCACAGTACCACATCGCCCTCTTCTATTTTTCCAATCGCTTTGTTTTCGCTATCAGTCACAATAATAGGTTTGATAAATTCGTCAGTAATATTATTGTTATATTCACTTTGAATGGCTGTCAATATCTCATTGCCTTGAATATATTTTTCGCCCACACCATTTACCATGGCATCGTAGGCTAGCTTTACCCTTTCCCATCTGTTGTCTCTATCCATCGCAAAATACCTTCCCGTGATAGAAGCAATTTTGGTATTTGTGCCAGCGATATGGTTTTGTAAATCTGTCAAATAGCCCAGTCCACCTTTAGGGTCAGTATCTCTACCATCAGTAAAAGCATGAATAAAGGTATTTTGAATATTTTTTTCATTGGCAATGCTGCACAAAGCCTTGAGGTGCTCTATGTGTGAATGAACCCCACCATCAGAAACCAAACCAATAAAATGAACATTTTTATGATTGTTTTTGGCATAATCGAGTGCTTCAGCCAAAGCAGGTTCGTTTTTCAGCGTATTGTCTTTGACAGCCAAATTTACTTTAACCAAATCTTGGTACACAACCCTGCCAGCACCTAAATTCATGTGACCTACCTCAGAATTACCCATTTGTCCTTCAGGCAAACCTACTGCTAGTCCAGAGGCTTCTAGTTTAGAGTTAGGATATTTATCATAAAGCCCATCAATAAAAGGCGTATTAGCTGCATCTATGGCAGAAACTTTAGGATTAGTTGCAATTCCCCAACCATCCAAAATCATCAAAATAACTTTCTTGTTCACTTTTTGAAATTTGTTTTTTAAAAATATGCCCAAAATTACAAACAAAATACCAAATACAACCCATCTTAATTAAACTAAACCATCTGTATAGTTATTCAACAATAGCAAGCAATATTCAGTAGCCTAAGTTTCTATCATTGAATAGATTATAAGAATAAATTTGTGATAATTTTAAAGAAAACATTTGGTCACTCGTAAAAAGTTTTGTACCTTTGTGTTCTGTTTTAGGAAAATGCTTAAAAATACTAAGTTTTGTTCAATTTTCAAATTGAACGCCACTGAGAAAAGGGTTGGCAAAACTCTACTGGTTGGTTTGAAATGAATATTTTTTTGATTTAAAAGGTTAATGATTATTTAGTGTTAGAACTGATATTGATTATACGATTGAATGCCCAGCGTATAGTATAAATATTAAGCTACACAAGACAGTACTAGTTTTTGCAGTTTGTTTTTATTTAAAAATAAACTGTCCTTCCCAGCACTCCTTGATGTTTCACTAATTTTTTATTGAAAGCATAATATTTTATTAAATAATAGTTTATATGAAATATTAGCCCGACCTTTGCAGTCCGATTGCAGAATTGCGTATATGCGTTCTTCAAATCGTTGAAAATCAATTATTTTTTATTAACGTTTTATCATTTAAAGTAAAATGTCTGGAATTATCGGAAAAAAAATCGGAATGACCAGCCTCTACAATGCAGACGGTACCGCTGTCCCTTGTACGCTGATTGAAGCCGGTCCTTGTGTAGTAACGCAAGTAAAAACAGTTGCTAAAGAAGGCTATAGCGCTATCCAATTAGGATATGGCGAAAAGAAAGAGAAACATACAACAAAGTCTCTTTCAGGTCACTTTAAAAAAGCCAACACAACACCTAAGAAGAAATTGGTAGAATTCAGAGAATTCGAACAAGAGTTGTCACTAGGCGATGTTATCGACGTAGCATTATTTGCAGAAGGTGACTTTATCGATGCCATCGGAACCTCAAAAGGTAAAGGTTTTCAAGGTGTTGTAAAAAGACACGGATTCTCAGGAGTAGGAGGTCAAACACACGGACAACACAATAGAGGTCGTCATCCAGGTTCAATTGGAGCATGTTCATTCCCATCAAGAGTATTCAAAGGTCTTCGCATGGCAGGACGTACAGGAGGAAACAGAGTGAAAGTTCAAAACTTGCAAGTACTTAAAGTATATTCTGACAAAAACCTTATCGTTATATCAGGTTCAGTGCCAGGTGCTAAAAACTCATATATTATCCTTGAAAAATAGAATGCTTGTTGTTTGAAAAAACATCAAACTCAACTATTCACTTTTCAAAATTTAGACAAAAATGGAATTATCAATATATAATATAGCAGGAAAACAAACAGGTAAGAAAGCCACCCTTTCTGACGATGTTTTCGGTATTGAGCCGAATCAACACGTTGTTTACTTGGATGTTAAGCAGTATTTGGCGAATCAACGTCAAGGTACACACAAATCAAAAGAGAGAGCTGAAGTATCACGTTCTACTCGCAAAATCAAAAAACAAAAAGGAACAGGTGGTGCAAGAGCAGGTTCAATGAAATCACCATTGTTCAAAGGTGGTGGTCGTGTATTCGGTCCACGTCCAAGAGATTATCACTTCAAGCTAAACAAGAAAGTGAAATCATTGGCACGTCAATCAGTATATGCCTCAAAAGCACAATCAAGCAACATCACCATATTAGAAGACTTCACATTTGATTCGCCAAAAACAAAATCATATGTAGCCCTTCTAAACGCACTATCGTTAGTAAACACTAAAACTTTATTGATATTGCCAGAAGAAAACACAAATGTGTATCTATCTAGCCGTAACATACCTAAAGTTAAAGTAACAACGGCAGGTCAAGTCAATACATATGACTTATTAAATGCATCTCAACTTTTAATAGCAGAAGGTGCGATTTCAAAAATAGAATCATCTTTTAGCAAATAAGCAAATGAGCATTATCAAAAAGCCAGCACTTACAGAAAAGTCGCAAGCCATGCAAGCCAAAGGGAAATATTCTTTTGTTGTAGAGCTAACTGCCAATAAAATTGAAATAGCCAAAGAAGTTAAAAAAATGTTTAACGTTGAGGTAGTTTCAGTGCAGACAATGCGTCAATTAGGTAAGAAAAAATCAAGAAGTACACGTACAAAAGTATCTACGGGTAAAACTTCAACTTTCAAAAAAGCGATCGTAACATTAGCCGCAGGCGAAATAATCGACTTTTACTCAGGAATATAATTCTTGAAGCTTTGATTTGAAATTATAAAATCAAAAGCATTTAAAAATAATTTATCTGTATACTATGGGAGTTCATCCCGACAAATGAACATTTTAAATGGCAGCAATTAGAAAAATAAAACCAATCACCCCAGGGCAACGCCAAAGAATAGCACCTACATTTGAGGAAATAACAGCCTCAAAACCGTACAAGCCATTACTTGAGCCTATCAAAAGAACGGGTGGTCGTAATGCAGACGGACACCGTTCGATGCGCTACATTGGTGGAGGTCACAAACGTCGTTATCGTATAATCGACTTCCAAAGAAACAAATTTGACGTTTCAGCAACTGTATTGACAGTTGAATACGATCCAAATAGAACAGCTCGTATAGCTTTGATAGAATATACAGACGGAGAAAAGTCGTATATCCTAGCACCACAAGGTATAAAAGTTGGTCAAACAATCATCTCAGGCGAAAAAGTAGCACCAGAAGTTGGAAACGCTATTCCATTAGCAAACATTCCATTAGGTACAATTGTTCACGCAATTGAATTGATACCAGGAAAAGGAGCAGAATTAGCTCGTTCAGCAGGAACTTATGCACAGCTATTAGCAAGAGAAGGAAAATACGCAACACTTAAATTACCATCAGGTGAAATGAGAATGGTACTAGCTAGATGTATAGCTACAGTAGGTACAGTATCTAACTCAGATCACATGAACGTAAACTTAGGGAAAGCAGGTCGTCACCGTTGGTTAGGACGTCGCCCAAGAGTTCGTGGTGTTGTTATGAACCCAGTCGATCACCCAATGGGTGGTGGTGAAGGTCGTTCATCAGGAGGTCACCCTCGTTCACGTAAAGGTTTGTTGGCTAAAGGTAAAAAGACCCGTAATCCAAAAAAACAGTCTAATCGTCTTATCATCAGTAGAAAGAAAAAATAGTAAATGGCACGTTCACTAAAAAAAGGTCCTTATATTGATTACCGCCTTGACAACAAGGTGCAAGCCATGAATGATTCAGGCAAGAAATCAATAATCAAAACATGGTCAAGGCGCTCAATGATTTCACCAGATTTCGTTGGTCATACCTTCGCTGTACACAACGGAAATAAATTCATTCCAGTATTTGCCACCGAAAATATGGTGGGTCACAAACTAGGTGAATTTTCTCCTACTCGTAACTTCAGAGGTCATATCGCTAAAAAAGATAAAGGGAAAAGATAATTTGATTATTAATTACAGTTTTTTAAAGAAAACCAATTAATTAATCTTTATTCTATAAATAAAATGGAATCAGTTGCAAAATTAGGAAATGTACCTACTTCACCAAGAAAAATGCGTTTAGTTGCAGATATGGTAAGAGGTCAAAATATAAATAAAGCTTTAGGAATACTTAAATTTGAGCCTAAAGTTGGAGCTAAATCAATTGAGAAACTCTTGTTGTCTGCCATTTCAAACTGGCAAAACAAACACCAAGACATCAATTTAGAAGATGCCAATTTATACATCAAAACCATCTTTGTTGATGGTGGTGCCGCTTTGAAAAGACTTCGTCCAGCTCCACAAGGAAGAGGACATCGTATCTTGAAACGCTCGAATCACATTACATTAGTATTGGATTCTAAAAATGCACCTTCAGTTGCTATAACCGAATAATCAATATAAGACAAATATCAAAAAATGGGACAAAAAATTAACCCAATTGGTTTTAGACTTGGTATCGTAAGAGGTTGGGACTCTAATTGGTACGGAGGGAAGACTTTCTCAGATAAATTAGTTGAAGATGAAAAAATCAGAAGATATATAGCTGCTCGTATACCGAAAGCTTCTATCTCTAAAGTTATCATCGAAAGAACACTCAAGAGAATCACTTTGACAATCAATACAGCTCGTCCAGGAGTAGTAATTGGTAAAGGTGGTCAAGAGGTAGATAAAGTAAAAGAAGAGCTTAAAAAAATCACTGGTAAAGATGTTCAAATAAATATATTTGAAATTAAAAGACCAGAGATAGACGCTAAATTGATAGGCGAAGCAATTGCTCAACAATTACAAGCTCGTATATCTTTCCGTCGTGCCATGAAACAAGCTATAGCATCAGCTATGCGTGTTGGAGCACAAGGAATTAAATTGAAATTGTCAGGTCGTTTAGGAGGTGCAGAAATGGCACGTTCTGAAGGTTATAAAGAAGGTCGTATACCTTTGCATACACTAAGAGCTGATATAGACTATGCAATATCAGAAGCTTTGACAGTATATGGTAAAATAGGTATTAAAGTTTGGGTATTCCGTGGAGAAGTTTATGGAAAACGTGATCTTTCGCCAAATGCTAACATGGGACTTCAAGCAACTGCTTCAGATGCAAGACCAAACGATCGTGGTGGACGTAACCCACGTGGTGGTGATGATGACAAGCGTGGAAGAGGCGGAAGAGGAAGAAACGATTCAGCTAATGCTGGTGGTGCTGACTCAAGAGGAGCTAATTCTCGTGGAGGAAACAACAACCGTGGTGGATCAGCAGGTGGTCCAAACAGAGGTGGAGCTAAAAAATAATTAATACTAGTTGAGTGCTAAACTCAACATATAGAATTTAAGATAATGTTACAACCAAAAAGAACGAAATTTCGTAAGCAACAAAAAGGTAGAGTAAGAGGCTTAGCAACTCGTGGTCATGAAATTGACTTTGGATCTTTCGCTATAAAATCTCTAGAACCAGGTCGCATTACAGCTCGTCAATTAGAAGCAGCTCGTATCTCTGTAACTAGAGCAATGAAGCGTGAAGGTCAAGTTTGGATTCGTATATTCCCTGACAAACCTATTACCAAAAAACCTGCAGAGGTTCGTATGGGTAAAGGTAAAGGAGCTCCAGAGTACTGGGTAGCTAACATCAAGCCAGGAACAATTTTATTCGAATCGGCTGGAGTACCTTTAGCAGTAGCTCAAGAAGCTTTAAGATTAGCAGCTCAAAAATTGCCTTGCCGTACTACATTTGTAGTGCGTAGAGATTATCAAGAATCATAGTAAATAGATATTATTAATGTCCAAACAACATTAATAATATCCAATTTTAATAACAAAATGAAAAACGCAGAAATTCAAAAAATGACTTTTGACCAACTGGTAACTCAAGTCGGTGCTGAAAAAGATGCTTATGCTCGTTTGAAAATGGCTCATGCTATTTCTCCAATTGAAAATCCTTTACGTTTGCGTCAAGCTCGTAAATTGATAGCTCGCTTGGAAACTGCTATATCATCTACAAAGTAATTCTAGTTTACTAGAAATAACAGACTTCATCAACATATAGCTTGAAGTCAATTTTTTTAACCAATTCTTATCAAATTTTATGGAAGAGAGAAATCTAAGAAAAGTAAGAGTAGGCAAAGTAGTGAGTAACTTGATGGACAAATCATTTACCCTAGTTGTTGAACGTAAAGTAAAGCATCCATTGTATGGAAAATTCATGAAAAAATCAACCAAATTGATGGCTCATGATGAGAAAAATGAAGTAGGTATCGGTGATACTGTAAAAGTTATGGAAACTCGTCCATTGTCTAAAAACAAAAGATGGAGATTGGTTGAAATAATTGAAAAAGCGAAATAATTTAATAGTTTATTTCTTCAATATTTATTGAACGTTCAAATTATTAAAAATAAATTTATTTAAAAATATGTTACAGCAAGAATCAAGACTCGGCGTAGCCGATAACTCAGGAGCCAAAGAAGTACTCGTAATTAGAGTATTAGGTGGTACTGGTAAAAGATATGCATCTATTGGAGATAAAGTAGTAGTTTCAGTAAAATCTGCACTTTCTTCTTCAAGTATGAAAAAAGGTACAGTTTCAAAAGCAGTTGTAGTAAGAACAAAAAAAGAAATTCGTCGTAAAGATGGTTCTTATATTCGTTTTGAAGACAATGCTGCTGTATTACTTAACAATAATGATGAGCCAAGAGGTACTCGTATCTTCGGGCCTGTTGCTAGAGAGTTAAGAGATGCAGGCTTTATGAAAATCGTTTCATTGGCACCTGAAGTACTATAACAATAATAATTATCATGGAAAGAAAACTTAATCATAAACCAAAGTTGCATGTAAGATCTGGAGATAATGTTATCGTTATTTCAGGAAATTCTAAAGGTAAAACAGGCATAATCAAGCAAGTTTTGGTAGATAAAAATCGTGCGATTGTAGAAGGAGTAAATCTTCAAACAAAACACGTTAAACCTTCAGCAAATAACCCACAAGGTGGAATAGTTAAAAAAGAAGGTTCAATTCATTTGTCAAACCTAATGATATTCGAAAACGGCAAAGCAGTTCGCACAGGTCGTAAATTGAACGAAAAAGGTAAATTACAAAGATATTCAAAAGCTACAGGTAATTTTATTTAAAATA
Source organism: Pseudarcicella sp. (assembly GCA_017988135.1). Taxonomy (GTDB): domain Bacteria; phylum Bacteroidota; class Bacteroidia; order Cytophagales; family Spirosomataceae; genus JAGNSI01. The sequence goes on along the minus strand of JAGNSI010000005.1, from coordinate 18,535 downwards.
CCTTAGTAATTTTTAACATTATTTACAATAATCTACGTGGGTCGGAAATCCACATACCATAGAATTTATCATGGCAACTCCAAGGTTAAAAGAAAAATATACGAATGAAATTGTTTCTGCATTAAAAGAAAAATTTCAATACAAGTCAGTAATGCAAGTACCAAAGCTTACTAAAATTGTTATTAACAAAGGTATCGGCGCTGCCGTATCTGACAAAAAATTGGTTGATATTGGTATCGAAGAAATTACAGTAATAGCTGGTCAAAAAGCTGTAGCTACTATTTCTAAAAAAGCTATTTCAAATTTTAAGTTACGTGAAAATATGCCAATTGGTGTAAAAGTTACTTTACGTGGCGACAAAATGTATGAATTTTTAGATCGTTTAGTTACTATTTCATTACCACGTGTGAGAGACTTTAAAGGTATTTCAGACAAAGGTTTTGATGGAAGAGGTAACTATACATTAGGTGTAAAAGAGCAAATTATATTTCCAGAAATATCTATTGATAAAGTAAATAAGATCTCTGGTATGGATATCACTTTTGTTACCAATGCTAATACAGATGAAGAATCCTTGTCTTTACTTAAAGAATTAGGAATGCCATTTGTAAGCGGTAAAAAATAAATTTACTATTTGTTCAAATCAATATATTATTTCTATTAAAGAATAAAATAAAATGGCTAAAGAATCAGTAAAAGCTAGAGAAAGAAAAAAAGAAGCAACAGTTGCCAAATATGCTGCAAAGCGTGCTGCCCTTAAGGCAGCAGGTGATTATGTTGGATTAGATAAATTACCTAAAAATGCCTCACCTATACGTTTACACAATCGTTGTAAATTAACAGGAAGACCACGTGGTTATATGAGAAAATTTGGTATAAACCGTGTTACTTTCAGACAAATGGCCTCAGATGGTTTAATACCAGGAGTTACAAAGTCTAGTTGGTAATTTTTTTAAAATTTAATAATCTTAAATAAGATTGTTTTTATAAATTCATTTTCGTAATTTTGCAAGCCAAATTATTTTGGCTTGTTGCTAATAAAGTAAAAAAATGACAGATCCAATAGCAGATTACTTAACACGATTAAGAAACGCAATAAAATCACGCCATAGAATCGTAGAAATTCCTGCTTCTAATATCAAAAAAGAAATGACTAAAGTTCTTTTTGATAAAGGATATATACAGAATTATAAATTTGACGATACTACCGTTCAAGGTACTATTAAAATAGCACTTAAGTACAATCCTGTTACTAAACAGCCAGCTATCGTTAATTTAACAAGAATTTCAAAACCAGGTCTTAGAAAATACAAAGGAGCAGATGAGCTTCCAAGAGTATTGAACGGACTAGGTATAGCAATACTTTCTACTTCAAAAGGTGTTATAACTGACAAAGAAGCCAAAGTGCTTAATGTTGGTGGTGAAGTATTGTGTTATATTTATTAATTTTCAATCAGCTGAAAAGCACTTTTTGTGCATAATGTAAGCTATAAATTTTATTTTTTATGTCAAGAATTGGCAAAAAACTAATTACTATTCCTTCAGGCGTTACAGTAGATGTAAGTTCTGACAACACAGTAACTGTAAAAGGTCCTAAAGGAGTATTATCTGAAGTAATTAATCCTGATATCACAGTTGATATTGAAGGTTCTGAGTTAGTCGTTAAACGTCCTACCGAACAAAAAAGACACAAAGCACTTCATGGTTTGTATAGATCACTTATCAACAACATGGTTGTAGGTGTAAGTGAAGGGTACAAAAGAGAAATGGAAATTATCGGTGTTGGTTATAAAGCAGCCAATCAAGGTAATATTTTAGAACTTAACTTAGGTTATTCTCACGCAGTTTTCATGGCTATCCCTGAAGAACTTAAGGTGAGTACATCTATGGATAAGGGTCAAAATCCAAAAGTATTTTTAGAAGGAATTGACAAACAATTGATAGGTCAAGTAGCTGCTAAAATCAAATCACTACGTAAAGTAGAACCTTACAAAGGTAAAGGAATTCGCTTCATTGGTGAGCAAGTTAGAAGAAAAGCTGGTAAAACAGGAGGTAAAAAATAGTATTTACTTTTATTACTTTTTTTCAATTTTATATTATTCAAATTCGTGGGACGGAAATCCACAAAATATATTTATTCAAATGGCTAATTCAAAAGAATTAAGAAGAGATAGAATCAAAAAATCTATCAGAGCTAAAATTTCTGGAACAACAGCAAAACCAAGATTGACAGTTTTTCGTTCGAATACTGCTATCTATGCTCAAATTGTTGATGATAGTATTGGACGCACTTTAGTAGCAGCATCTTCTCAAGCTAAAGACGTGAAATCTGCAAACATCAATTCTGCTAAAGAAGTAGGATTGAAAATTGCAAAATTAGCTCTTGAAGCAGGTATTTCTAGCGTTGTTTTCGATAGAAATGGTTATTTATATCATGGTAAAATTAAATCTTTGGCTGATTCTGCTAGAGAAGGTGGTTTAAAATTCTAAAATTATATGTCTAAATTACAATCAAAACCTGTAAAGGTTAATGAAGCAGAATTAAAAGAAAAGGTAGTAGCTATAAATCGTGTCGCTAAAGTTGTTAAAGGTGGTCGTAGATTTAGTTTTTCTGCTATTGTAGTAGTTGGAGATGGTCATGGTGTTGTTGGTTTTGGATTAGGTAAAGCCAATGAAGTTACTGACGCAATTACTAAAGGCATTGAAGATGCAAAGAAAAATCTTTTTGCTGTTCCATTACTTAAAGCAACTGTTCCTCATGAGCAAATTGGTAAGTTTTCAGGCGGTTTCGTTTTATTGAAACCAGCAGCTCCTGGTACTGGTCTTATTGCTGGTGGTGCAATGCGTGCTGTTTTGGAATCTGCAGGTATTCACGATATTCTTGCTAAATCTAAAGGTTCATCTAATCCACACAACGTGGTGAAGGCTACTGTTGATGCTTTGGTTAAAATGAGAAATCCACATACTATTGCATTTCAAAGAGGAATTTCTGTAGCTAAAGTTTTTAACGGATAATTTAATAATGTTTATTACAAACATTTAAATATTAATATAATGTCAAAAGTTATAATAACACAAGTTAAGAGTACTATCAAAAAGCCAGAAGTTCAAAAAAGAACTATTAAAGCTTTAGGTTTAGGTAAACTTAATAAAAGTGTAGAAAAAGAAACTAATCCTGCTATTGAAGGCATGATTAGAGCTGTAAATCATTTGATTTCAGTAGAAAGGATATAATTCCTTAGGCGAGTTAGCCAGTTGGCTAGCGATTAGCAACTATTAAATATTTTTTAAAATGAATCTTTCTTCATTAAAACCGGCATTCGGTTCAGTAAAAACAAGAAAAAGAGTTGGTCGTGGTCAGGGTTCTGGCCTTGGTGGAACTTCTGCACGAGGTCATAAAGGTGCACAGTCAAGATCTGGTTATTCACGTAAAAGTGGTTTTGAAGGTGGTCAAATGCCTTTACAAAGACGTGTTCCTAAGTTTGGTTTCAAAAATATCAATAGAATTGAGTATAAAGCAATAAATTTGGATACTTTACAATCTTTAGCAGAAGCTGAAAAATTGTCAGTTATCACAAAAGAAGTTCTTTACACAAATGGATTGGTTTCTAAAAATGATTTAGTTAAAATACTTAATCGTGGTGAAATTTCTTCATCTGTTGAAGTTCATGCTGATGGTTTCTCTTCTTCAGCAATAGTTGCAATTGAGAAAGCTGGTGGTAAAGCAATTGTTTTGCCTAAGCCAACTAAATTTGTAAGAGTACAATAAAAACTAGATTCCTGTATTAATTATATAAAAACTGTAATGAATAAGTTTATAACAACCATTAAAAATATTTTTTCAATAGAAGAACTTAAAGGTCGTATTCTTAATACCATCTTATTCATCATGTTTTTTCGTTTAGGTTCGTATATCGTATTACCTGGTATAGATCCTTCACAATTGGCAAAGAAGGCTGACGGAGGCCTTTTAGGTTTACTAAATATGTTTTCAGGAGGTGCTTTTAATAACGCCTCTATTTTAGCATTAGGAATAATGCCTTATATTTCTGCTTCTATAGCAATACAACTTTTGACTATTGCTTTGCCTTATTTTCAAAAGATGCAGAAAGACGGTGAATCTGGTAGAAAAAAATTAAATCAGATTACAAGAGTATTGACTATTTTAGTAACTATTGCACAAGCATTGACTTACATACAAACATCTATTCCAGCAGAAGCTATTTTAGTTAATCCTGTTTCTTTTAGATTGTATTCTGTGGTTATTTTAGTTGCAGGTACAATGTTTAGTATGTGGTTAGGTGAAAAAATTACTGATAAAGGTATCGGTAATGGTATTTCTATGTTAATTATGATTGGTATTGTGTCTAGATTGCCTAGTTCTATTTTAGCTGAAGCTAATAGTAGAGGTACTCAAGGAGCTTTATTGTTTATTTTAGAAATGATTGCCTTATTTTTTATAGTGATTTTTGCAGTAATGATTACTCAGGCTATAAGAAAAATACCAGTACAGTATGCACAACAGGTTGTTGGTAACAAACTTTCGGTTGGAGGTGAGCGTCAATATATACCGTTGAAGCTAAATGCTTCTGGTGTAATGCCAATAATTTTTGCTCAAGCTTTAATGTTTTTGCCTAATTTATTGTTTTCAAAGCTATCTAATGATGGTAAAAATGAAAATATGGCTTCTTTAGCTCAAGTTTTTTCTGATTTTTCTTCTTGGCAGTACAGTCTATTATTTGCAACATTAATTATAGTTTTTACATTTTTTTATACTGCAATTTCTATCAATCCTGTTCAAATTTCAGATGATATGAAAAGAGGTAATGGATTTGTACCAGGTTATAAGCCAGGGGAAGAAACTTCTAATTTTTTAGCAACTGTTCTTGATAGAATTACTTTACCTGGAGCTTTTATGTTAGCTATTATTGCAATTTTACCTGCAATAGCAAGCTTGTTTGGTATTACAAGTGGTCTTGCATCATTTTTTGGAGGTACTTCATTGTTGATATTAGTTGGTGTAGTTTTAGATACTCTTCAACAAATTGAAAGTTATTTATTAACTTTGAAATATGATGGTTTAATGAAATCGGGTAGAGTTCAAGGTAGGACAGAAGCCACAATTGGTGCTTAGTTCTATGATATTGATTAAATCTGACGAAGAAATTGAAATTATTCGCTCTAATGCTGTTATTTTAGGTAAATGTCACGCTGAAGTAGCTAAGAGTATTGCAATTGGTGTTACTACAAAGAAATTAGATAATATAGCTTTTGAATTCATTAATGATAATAAAGCTATACCTTCTTTTTTGAATTATAATGTTGGCGGTAGAAAATACCCTGCATCTTTATGTATTTCTGTTAATGATGTAGTTGTTCATGGAATACCTAGTTTATATGAAATTAAAGATGGTGACATTATTTCTATAGATTGCGGAGTTAAGCTCAATGGTTATCACGCAGATAGTGCATATACTTATGGAGTTGGAAATGTGTCTGAGGCTGTTCAATTGCTTTTGAAAACTACCAAAGAATCTTTATACGTAGGTTTAAACAATGCAATTGAAGGTAAGAGAATTGGTGATTTAGGTAATTCTATACAAACTTTTTGTGAGAGTAAAAATTTTACTGTTGTTAGGGAGTTGGTAGGTCATGGAGTTGGTAAATCTTTGCACGAATCTCCTGAAGTTCCAAATTATGGAAGGAAAGGTGACGGAATAAAATTGAAATCTAATACTGTTATTGCTATTGAGCCAATGATAAATCTTGGTAAAAAGTCAATTGTTCAAGATAATGACGGTTGGACAATACGTACTTCAGATAAATTACCTTCCGCTCATTTTGAACATACTGTAGCAGTTCGTAAAAATCAAGCAGATATTCTTACTACTTTTCTATATATTGAAGAAGTTATTAAAGAGTCTGATATTTTAGTAAATATTTAATTTTTATATTTTAAAATTTAGTTAATGGCCAAACAGTCATCTATAGAAGTAGACGGTATTATCTTAGAAGCCTTATCAAATGCTATGTTTAGGGTTGAACTCGAAAATACGCATCAAGTTATTGCTCATATATCGGGAAAAATGAGGATGAACTATATTAAGATATTACCAGGTGATAAGGTTAAACTTGAAATGTCACCTTACGATTTATCTAAAGCCAGAATTGTTTATCGTTACAAATAATGTTTCGGTATCATCTTTGTACAAATCAGAATAGTTTTTAATATTAAATAAAATGAAAGTAAAAGCGTCGATTAAAAAGCGTAGTATAGAATGTAAAGTAATACGTAGACACGGTAAACTTTATGTTATTAACAAAAAGAATCCTAAATACAAACAAAGACAAGGATAATCGTCTGGTTGTATATTTTTTTCACTAGGCATAAACACAAGTTCTTATAACAACATGGCTCGTATTGCAGGGGTAGATATACCCGACAAAAAAAGAGGTGAAATTGCATTGACTTACATTTTTGGTATAGGTCGTCCAACTTCACAATTGATTTTAAGTAAAGCTAATATCTCTTTTGATAAAAAAGCTGGGGAATGGAATGACGAAGAAGCATCTGCTATTCGTGCTATCATTGCTGCTGAATTCAAAACAGAAGGTCAGTTAAAATCAGAAATACAATTGAATATCAAACGTTTGATGGATATTGGATGTTACAGAGGTTTGCGTCACCGTAAAGGTTTACCAGTTAGGGGACAGCGTACTAAAAATAACTCTCGTACTCGTAAAGGAAAACGTAAAACAATTGCTAACAAAAAGAAAGCTACTAAATAATTAGTTAGCTTAATTAATACTAACGCTGTATCAAAGATTTAGTGCAACTAAAAAACTCGATATATAGTATTACAAACAAAAATTTTATAATGGCACAAGCTAAAAGAAAAGACAAAGCTAAAAAAAGAATTGTCGTTGTTGAACCAGTAGGTCAAGTTCATATCAAAGCCTCTTTCAATAATATTATTATATCTATTACTAACAATGCTGGACAGGTTATTTCTTGGGCATCTGCTGGTAAAATGGGTTTTAGAGGTTCTAAGAAAAATACTCCATATGCTGCACAAATGGCAGCTTCAAATTGTGCTGCTGTTGCAGTTGAAGCTGGTATGAAAAAAGCGGATGTATTTGTTAAAGGACCAGGTTCAGGTCGTGAGTCTGCTATCAGAACTATTCAAAATTCAGGAATTGAGGTTACGCTTATAAAAGATATCACTCCATTGCCTCATAATGGTTGTCGTCCTCCAAAACGCAGAAGAGTTTAATTTTTTTTGACTGAATTATTAGTAATTATAATTCAGTCTTTTTTCTATATATAATTACTTCATTATGTTTTCATAATGACTTATACTTTATAACAAATGGCAAGATATACAGGTCCAAAGTCTAAAATTGCACGTAGATTCGGTGAAGCAATTTTAGGTCCGAGCAAGGCTTTAGCTCGTAAAAATTATGCTCCAGGTATGCACGGTAAAGGTAAGCGTGCTAAAGTATCTGAGTATTCATTACAATTGAAAGAAAAGCAAAAAGTGAAATATACTTATGGTATATTAGAACGTCAATTTGAAAATCTATTTCATAAAGCAGCTGTTAAAGAAGGTATTACTGGTGAAAACCTTATTAAATTGTGCGAAGCAAGATTGGATAACGTTGTTTACAGGTTAGGTATTGCTCCAACTAGACGCGCTGCTAGACAATTGGTTATACACAAACATATTATTGTAGATGGTGATGTTGTAAATATCCCTTCTTATTCTTTGAAAGCAGGTCAATTTGTAGGTGTTCGTGAAAAATCTAAGTCATTAGAGGTTGTTACTCACTCATTAGCAGGACGTGCAACTAAGAAATTTAATTGGTTAGAGTGGGATGGTTCTACGCTTGTAGGTACTTTCATTGCAATGCCAGAAAGGGATCAAATTCCTGAAAACTTCAACGAACAAGCAATTGTTGAGCTTTACTCTAAATAATATTTTTTGTTATTTAGTAGAAAAATTTAAAAATAAATTAATGAATATATATTGTTTATTAATTTATTTTTAATAATTCATTATTATTTGCATTTATTTCTCTAATTTTGTATTTTAAAAATTATTGACTAATTTATTGTATAAATATTGAATTTTATTTATTTAAATTATAGTTTAATAACAACATAAGCTTCAAAATATGTCTATATTAGCATTCCAAATGCCCGACAAAGTTGTAATGGAAAAAGCCGACGACTTTCACGGGTTATTTGAGTTTAAGCCTCTAGAAAAAGGCTATGGAGTTACAATAGGTAATGCTTTACGTCGTATTTTACTTTCTTCATTAGAAGGATTTGCGATTACAAGTGTAAAAATTTCTGGTGTATTACACGAATTCTCTTCTATTGAAGGTGTGCATGAGGATGTATCTGAAATAATTCTTAATCTTAAAAAAGTAAGAATTAAGAAAACTCAAGAAATACTTGAAAATAAAGTTATAGTAAAAGTTAAAAATCAAACTTCGCTTACTGCTGGTGATATTTCTAATTTTACACCTTATTTTGAAATATTAAATCCTGAATTAGTGATTTGCCATTTAGATGAATCTAAGGATTTTGAAATGGAAATAGTTATTGAGAAGGGTAGAGGATATGTTCCTGCAGATGAACCAAGAAATCAAGAAACTACTATTGGTCATATTGCAATCGACTCTATTTTTACACCAATTAAAAATGTAAAATATAGTGTAGAAAATACTCGTGTTGAACAAAAAACAGATTATGAGAAGTTGATTCTTGATATAGAAACAGATGGTTCTATTCATCCAGAAGATGCTTTGAAAGGAGCTGCATATATTTTGATTCAACACTTTATGCTATTCTCTGATCAAACAATGACTTTTGAAAGCCAAAAAGCTGAAGAAGAAAACGTTGTTGATGAGGAGATGTTGCATATGAGAAAACTATTAAAAACTTCATTGGCAGATTTAGATTTGTCAGTTAGGGCTTATAATTGTTTGAAATCTGCAGAAGTTAAATCTTTAGGTGATTTAGCAAGATTAGAAATTTCTGATATGATGAAATTTAGAAATTTTGGTAAGAAATCATTGACAGAGCTTGAACAATTGATTGAAGACAAAGGTCTACAATTCGGTATGGATGTTACTAAATATCGTATCGACGAAGATTAATTTATTTTTATTAATGTAATAGGTGAGCAGGCGTGAGCTTCCTTAACCGCAGCAATTCAATTTGCTTTTAACTTACTTTTTTTTATGAGACACGGTAAAAAATTCAACCACTTGGGAAGAACATCTTCTCACAGAGCTGCTTTATTGTCTAATATGGCATCTTCATTGTTTTTGCACAAAAGAATTCAAACAACAGTTGCTAAAGCAAAAGAATTAAGGGTTTATGCTGAACCTTTGATTACTAAATCAAAAAACGATAGCACAAACAACAGAAGAGTTGTTTTCTCTTATTTGCAAAATAAAGAAGCTATAAAAGAATTGTTTGGTATTGTAGCTGAAAAAGTTGCAAATAGACCAGGTGGTTATACAAGAATTATAAAATTGGGCAACAGACTTGGTGATAATGCAGAGATGTGTTTGATTGAGTTAGTTGATTTCAATGAAACTTTATTATCTTCTGCTACAGAAGTTGCTTCTAAAACAAGAAGAAGCCGTCGTGGTGGCAAAAAAGATGCTACTGCATCAACTGATGTTGTTGCTGAAGAGTCTTCTGCAGAAGTTGTTGATAACGATACTATTCTTCCTGAAACTGATAAAGCTGAATAGTTTTTGTTATTTTATATTATAATAAAAGAGGAGCAATCTATTTGATTTGCTCCTCTTTTGTGTTATTAAAAAGCTAGTTTTTATGCTAGCTTTTGTATTTAATTTCTGTTTTTGTTTATTGTTTCTATACTAGTTCCGCCGTATGCTTTACATGTTGATTTTTTTGCACATGATGTACATATAGCTATAAATCCTATTATTATTAATAATTGTTTCATTTTTTGTTTATTTGTGAGTTTCTATATTTCTCTTTTTGTTTCAAAAATCATTCCGATTTTAAGATTTAATTTTATAACGTGTTGTAATTGAGCTTATTGTTCTATGTTTGATATGTTTTGTGCTATTTTTTCTGATTTTTCATTCATGATTATTTTTCTTTCTTGAATGTGTTGGTTTTTATTTTCATTATAGCCTAATATATCCATCATGCTTTTTTGTCCTTGCTCTTCAGAAAATAGTCTGGTTGTGATAGTTCCATCTTCTAATCTATCTACTAATACGTGTTTCGGGGCTGGTATTAAGCAATGTTGAATTCCACCGTAACCTCCTAATGATTCTTGATATGCTCCTGTATGGAAAAAGCCTACATACTGCCTGTCTGCATTTTCTTCAAATATTGGTAGGTATAAATCTGAACTGTGGGCTTCTGTGTTGTAGAAATCCATTGAGTCGCAGGTAAGTCCTCCTAAGTTTACTTTTTGATAAGGGAAGTCCCAGTTGTTTACTGGTAACATTATGTATTTTTGGTTCATTCCCCATGAATCTGGTAGTTGAGTGATAAATGAACCGTCTATCATGTACCAAAGTTCTTTATCATTTTGTAATTTTTGGTCAATTATTTCATATAACACTGCTCCACTTTCGCCAACAGTAAATGATCCAAATTCTGTGAAAAGATTGGGTACTGGTACATTACTTTTATTGCAAATCCATGATATAGACTCTACTATTTCATCTATCATTGCTTGATAGTCGTAGTTGAATTGTAGCGATGTTTGTATAGGTAAGCCACCTCCTAGGTCTATAGAGTCTAGTTCGGGGCATATTTTTTTCATTTCACAATACTTGTATATAAAACGGCTAAGCTCTGACCAATAGTAAGCACTGTCTTTTATGCCTGTATTGATAAAGAAATGTAGCATTTTTAGCTTGTATTTTGAGCTATTTTGTATTTTGTTTTTGTATAGCTCCATTACATCAGAATATCTTAGTCCTAATCTTGATGTGTAAAATGCAAAGTCAGGTTCTTCATCTGTTGCTATTCTTATTCCCAGATTTACTGTTTCGGCTGTGACTGTTTTGTCATAAAAGTCAATTTCTTTAAGATTATCTAAGATAGGTATACAGTTGAAACCTTCGTTTATAAGCTCGCTGATGTATTGAGTATAAAGTGGTAACTTATAGCCGTTGCAAAGTATATAGGTTGATTTGTTTATTTTTCCTTCATCAAATAACGATTTTACTATAGTTATATCAAAGGCAGATGACGTTTCTATATGTACATTATGGCTCAGAACTTCTTCTACTATAAATTTGAAGTGAGATGATTTTGTGCAATAACAATAGGTATAATTGCCTTTATAATTGTATTTTTTGATAGCATTTTTGAATAGTCTTTTGGCATTTTCTATATGTTCTCCTATTTTGGGTAAATAAGTGATTTTGAGTGGGGTTCCATATTCTTTAATGATGTCCATCAGGGGAACATTGTTGAATAGGAGCTCATTTTCTTGATCAATATTGAATTCTAATGTTGGAAACTCAATTGTTTGGTCAATTAAATCAATATAGTTTTTCATTCTTTATGCTTATTTTATGACAATATTGCCGTTTTTGTTTTTAGTAAAATTTTTGTCTTTTGTTTTTTGAGTTTAGTATTTATTTGTTTCAAATCTTTGAATTGTTTTGTCACAAATATTTTGCCATAATTTTATTGTTTTCGTTCTCAAAAAAGCGTGTAAAAGTGCATTAAAAGTATGACCTTTGCAAGTAATTAAAACATAAATAATGCTTTTTTGTTTTTTGCTTTTTTGAGTTTGGTTCTGTGTTTTGAAAAATAGAGCTTAAAGTTTCATTTTAGGCTTTCAATTTTATATTTTAATAATGAATAAAGTACATTTTATTGCTATTGGTGGGGCTGCTATGCATAATATAGCTCTTGATTTACATAATAAAGGAGTAATTGTAAGTGGTTCTGATGATGAGATTTATGAGCCTTCAAAGTCATTGTTGGCAGCTAAGGGTCTTTTGCCTGTTGAGTTTGGATGGTTTCCCGAAAAAATTACGTCTGATTTAGATGCGATTGTTTTGGGTATGCATGCTAAAATAGATAATCCTGAATTGTTGAAAGCCCAAGAGCTTGGTTTGAAGATTTATTCGTACCCTGAGTTTATTTATTTACAATCTCAGCATAAGCATCGAATTGTGATTGCAGGCAGTCATGGTAAAACTACTATTACGGCTATGATTTTGCATGTACTTAAATTTTTTGGAAGAGATTTTGATTACATGGTAGGAGCAAGGATTGATGGATTTGATACGATGGCAAAAATTTCTGACGCTCCAGTGATTATTTTAGAAGGTGATGAATATTTGTCTTCTCCGATAGATAGAAGACCAAAATTTGTTCATTATCGCCCCCATGTTGCTTTGATTTCGGGTATTGCTTGGGATCATATTAATGTATATCCTACTTTTGAAGACTATATAGCTCAATTTGGAAATTTAGTGTCTATGATTTCGAAGGCTGGTTGTTTGATTTATGATGAAACCGATGCTGAAGTAAAAAAAATAGGCGAGTCGTTGAAAAGTGATTTGCTGAAACTGCCTTATCAAGTGCATGCAAGTAAAATAGAAAATGGTAAGACTTTTTTGTTGAAAAAAGATAAAAATGCGGTAGAAATAGGTGTTTTTGGAGAACATAATCTTAAAAATTTGATGGGTGCAAAACTTGTACTTGAGCAAATAGGTGTAGATGAAGATAAGTTTTATGAGGCAATTGCTTCTTTCAAAGGTGCCGCTAAGCGATTGCAGTTGATTCAAGAAACGGATAGCTCTGCTTTTTATTTGGATTTTGCTCATGCTCCTTCTAAAATAGAAGCTACTACAAGGGCTTTTAAGAGTCAATTTCCAAATAGGAAATTGGTGGCATGTTTTGAGTTACATACTTTTAGTAGTTTGAATAAAGTGTTTTTGGATGAATATGCTGGAAAGTTGGATAGTGCCGATACTGCAATTGTATTTTTTAGTCCAAATACTTTAAAGCAAAAAAATATGGAAACTATTCTTCCAAGTGAGATTAAAAACTTTTTTAAGAATGATAATTTACTTGTTTTTGTAGATAATTCAGATTTGAACACTTTTTTGTTGAGTCAAGATTGGACTAATCAAAATTTACTTTTAATGTCTTCTGGTACTTTTGGAGGGATGAACTTGAAAGAATTGGCAGAAAATATGTATCAGCTTTAGTGTTTTATGCTTTCATTTTTTTGAATTGTCCTATTTCAATGGCAATTTTTTCGAGAAGGCTAGGGTCTTTTTCTATGCCATTGCCTATTACTATGATGTCTGCACCAGCTTCTAATGCATTTTTTGCTTTTTGAACAGTGTTTATGCCTCCGCCTACTATTACAGGGCAATCGACGGTTTTTTTGACTGCAAGTATCATTTCGGCTGAAACAGGATTTATGGCACCACTACCACCGTCTAGGTAAATGAGTTTTAGTCCCAATTGTTCGCCAGCTAGTGCCGTGCAAGCTGCTACCGCAGGTTTGTCATGAGGAATTGGTGTGGTGTTGGAAATGTAGGAAACGGTAGTTTGGCGGCCGCTATCTACTAAAATATAACCAGTTGAAAGTATTTCCAAGCCACTTTGTTTTAAAATTGGGGCTGAAATCACATGCTGACCAATCAAGAATTCTGGATTTCTACCAGAAATCAATGATAAAAGTAAAATTCCGTCTGCACTATTTTCGATATGCAAGCTGTTGCCAGGGAAAATGATGACGGGTATTTGTGTTTCTTGTTTTATTTTTTGTATTACTTTTTTCATTTGGTTGCCCGTAATTAGGCTTCCTCCTACAAAAAAATAATCAACATCGTTTTGGATGGCTTTATGGATAAGTGATGATAAATTATCTAAATCAACATTGTCTGGATCTATCAAAATAGCGATAGATTTTGAATGGGTATTTTTTTGTTGATATAGCTGGTCAATTAGCATTAATTTTTAATTTTCGATTGTTGTTATTGTATTAATATTTACTTTTTTTCTTTCAAATATTCAAGTGCTTCTTCTATTTTTCCTTTTACTACAGCTATTAATACGCTGAGCATCATAGTTTTTATAGATTGAACGAGCCATGACGTTTTGTCTTCTTTTGTTTTTGTAACTACTGGCAATAAGCTTTTAGGGCTTTCTTTTTTTTCTTTCTTTTTCTTTTTTTTGTCGCTTAAAAGATTGAATACTAAATAAGCACTTCCTAAACTAGCTATAGCAATTATTCCTATTTTTCCCCATTTTTGACTTTGGTTTTTCAAGGTAATAAGTTGCTGATTTATTGCGATTTTATAGGCATTTTCGTGCCTTAGTAGTTCTTTTTTCTTTTCGGTAACTTTTGATGTTGGCATTACATTGATTAACGGCATTTTTTTGTATAATTTTTTGTAATGATTACAAAATTAAGAAATAATTTTAGTGATTCTCTAAAATAAGTTAAATATTGAAAAGAATGTAATTGAAACGAAATTATTTTAAATTATGCTTATTTTTATTGTAAAAAATTCCGCTAGCCAATGCCAATATTAATGCTATTATTAAAAAACCACCAAATGGATTGCCGATGATGGTATTTATGTACAAAGCTATTCCTATTAATAAAAATAAAAAAGACATTAAAGCTATTGAAACAATTGCGATTATTAAAAAGAGTTTTTTGCTCGTGTTTTCTACTTTTTCTTGTATTTCTAGCTTTGTGATTTCAATTTTGGTTTGAAAAAGCCGGTAAAAATTCTCGATGATATGGTTATTTGATAAATCCATTCTATGTTTTTATAATGTTGTTTTCGGCTATCGTTTCGTGGAAGTTGAATTTCAAATATAGCTGTGCCAGCACAATGATATCTTCTAAACAGTATTCTTCTATCAAAGCTAAGTTATTTTCTCGATAATATGTTTCGTTTACTTTGTCGCCACTTAGTATTTGTTTAGAACTTTGAATATCGAAAAGCGAAGCTAATAATTCTAATGAAATATAGTGCTTTTTATCTCCAAATTTCCACATTTCTAATGTGTCTTTGTGTATGATTTCCCATGGTTTTTTGTTTGACAGCTGCAATGTTTCGGGTAATTTTATTTGATTTACCAGCATTCTTCTGCAGATGTACGGAAAATCAAACTCTTTGCCATTGTGTGCACAAAGAACTAGTTTTTTTGCATTAAACTTTTTTTCAAGCAAAAGTTTAAAATCTTCAAGTACATTTTTTTCATCATCACCTGCAAAACACTTTACTTTCAAAGACAGTTCTTTTTCTTCGTTTTCGTGAATAAAACCTATGCCAATTGCAATAATTTTTCCAAATTCGGCATAAATACCAGCTCTTTCGAAATACATTTCTTCTTCAGAAAGTAGCGTTTTGTTGTCTATAAAATTAGCTTTTCTACGCCATTGGGCTTGCATGCGTTCGTTGAGTTCGCTAAAATGCTGTGTGCCTGAAATGGTTTCAATGTCTATGAAAAGGGTGTTTTTTAATGATTTTAAAAAATCGTCCATCGGTACTTTGCTTTAGTCTTCTTTGGTGCCTTCTATTGTTTGCCCTTGAAAGGTGATTTTTGCACCAGAAACTAAACCTGATTTTCGAATAAAAATTACTTTTGCTCCAAATTGCTCAATCTCGAATTCGTCGCCAATTTGGTTTTGATTGAGTTCTACCATTTGTGGAAATTCATTAGCTTTTCCCACCAATCGATTGTTATGGAAGAAAACTTGTATGGATTTTATATATGGATTTGCTGGCATATTGTATTTGCCGTAATAGTCTGTGTAAGCAGTTGAGTCTGCTTGTTTACACTCAATTATGGGCTTAATGGGCGTATTTTTGCCTGTTTTAGGTTGCTTTGCAAAAGTTTGAAATCCGATAAAGACGATACTTAGGAGAAATATTTTTTTCATTATAAGAAATATTTATATGTTTTCTTGTAAAAATAAAATTATTGTAGTATATTTAATCATTAAACAATAAAAATACATTGTTTAAACAAATTTTGATAATGAACCGCCATTCAATTGTCAGCAAAAGTCCGAAGCCTAGCTTTGGACTTTTTTTTGTATCATTGTGTGAAATTTAAACTAAAAGTAAAAAAAATATTTAGTCGAAAATATGAAAATACAATTTCACGGAGCTGCTCAAAGAGTAACAGGTTCTAAACACCTTTTAATAACAGACAAAGGAACAAAAATATTGTTGGATTGCGGTATGTTTCAGGGTATAAATACGCAAGAATTGAATCAAAATTTTGCTTTTAATCCTGCGGAGCTCGATTTTGTTATTTTGTCGCATGCTCATATAGATCACACAGGCTTGTTGCCACGTTTGGTAAAAAAAGGATATACAGGTAAAATATTTTGTACAGCTGCTACCAAAGATTTATGTACTATTTTGTTGGGTGATTCGGCTCGAATTCAGGAGTCAGATTTGGCAAGAATCAACAAACGTAGGGCAAAAAGAGGAGAGGAGCTTTTTGAAAACTTGTATTCTCAGGATGATGTAGAACAAACTATTAGTCAAATGGAAACAGTGAATTTTCGGGAAACTTTTTGGCTAAATGATGAAGTAAGTGTGTTTTTTACAGACACTGGGCATATTTTAGGCTCGGCAGCGATGAGCTTAACCATAAAAGAGTCGGATGGAAAAGATGTGAAGGTGTTTTTTTCGGGAGATATTGGTAGACCAAACGATAAAATTTTGAAATCGCCAGAGGCTTTTCCGCAAGCAGATTATATTATTTGTGAGTCAACTTATGGCTCAAAGCTCCACGCTTCGGAGTTGGACGTAAAGGCAAATTTATTGGCTTTTGTGCAAAAAGTGTGTGTGGAACAAAAAGGTAAATTGCTGGTGCCAGCTTTTTCGATAGACCGTACGCAAGAATTGGTATATGCTCTGGATCAGTTGGAAGCTGAAGGTAAATTGCCAGCCATAAAAGTATATGTAGATTCGCCACTTTCGGTAAACGCTACTATGGTGATGAAAAAACACCCTGAGTGTTTCAATAGCGAAGTGTTGGCATATATGAGCAGTGGTGATGGCGATGCTTTTGGTTTCAAAAATTTGGTATATGTATCGAGCACAGAAGATTCGAAAAAATTGAATGAGTCTGATGAGCCATGTATTATAATTTCTTCGTCGGGTATGGCGGAAGCTGGGCGTATCAAACATCATATTGCCAATCATATAGAAGATATTCGCTGTGCGGTGTTGTTGGTGGGTTATACTACGCCCAATAGTTTGGGTGGACAACTAAAGGCTGGTGCCAAAAAAGTAGAAATATTTGGTAAAGAACTTGACGTACGAGCTGAGGTGATAGTGATGGATTCGTTTTCTGCACATGCCGATTATTCCGAAATGTTGGGTTATTTGGCTTGCCAAGATAAAGAGAAAGTGAAAAAGCTTTTTCTGGTTCATGGAGAGCCTGATGTGCAACTTATTTTTAAAGAAAAATTACAAGTTGCGGGTTTTGACAATGTGTATATGCCTGCTCATCAAGAAGAGGTTATTTTGTAGTATTTTTTGGAATTAAATCAGTATTTTTGATTGTGAGCCAGCAACACCAAAAACGGGGCGAAGCCGAAAAGCCAAAAGAGTAGGAATGTCGTAATTTAACTATTTTTTGTATGAACTATTTTTTGAAATGTTTTAGAAATTATGCCAATTTTAAAGGCAGAGCTAGAAGAAGTGAATATTGGTATTTTCAGCTTTTTTTGTTTTTAGCGGTATTTTTATTTAAATTTTTTATTGGCTTACTGTTCGGTGGCGGAGGCGTTAGAATTAATATGGGTAGCAGTGAACTATTTGTTGTGGTTATTTTTGGGATTTTGATTCCATCTTTAGCTGTTGGAGCAAGAAGGATGCACGATGTGGGTAAAAGTGGTTGGTTTTTGCTTATTCCGATTTACAGTTTAGTTTTATTGTGCACAGAGGGAGATGTAGGTGAAAATGAATACGGTCCAGATCCTAAAGAGGAAGAATTTTAATCTTAATTTATAAAAAAAATCCCTGATTCGTAAATAAGAATCAGGGATTTTTTTGTGATTATTGTTTTTCTGGTAACATTATCAAACGAATATTATTGTTTGATAAGTATAAATTAGCTGCATTTTGAGTGCTTTTTGGGGTGATTTTTTCTAGTAATTTATTTTCATTTAATACATCTTTCAAGTCTGACTTGTTTACGTACTGGCTTTGTAAGTAACCTAACCAAAAGCCATTTTCTCGAATTTGTAATTCGGTTTGGCGTTTGGTTTCGGTTTTGAATTTGTCTATGTCTATTTGTAAAGCACCTTTGGTTTGTAGCGACTTTATTTCTTCTAAAGTTTTGTTTATCAGTTTGTCTACATTTTCGGGGGCACAATTGAAGCCAATCCCAAATTTGAATCTTTTGGCAGGTATAGTCGAACTAGAGCTATTTACACCCACACCATATACGCCAGCTTCTTCTTCACGGAGTTTTTCTATGAGTTTTATTTCTAACACTTCGGCTAATGCGTTT
>JAGNSI010000215.1 GCA_017988135.1 Pseudarcicella sp. | reverse complement strand
CTGAAGGTGTCTTTTGTAATAAACGAATATAAGAGTAAAGTTTGAATTGAATCAAAATAATGTATTAATTATGCATTTTTTATTTTCAAAACAAACAGTGGATAATCCGGTTGCCAGTGGGTTCCCGAAATAGGTGGCACAATGGCGGGTTATTCGTCACTTTTGGTGAAATTTCTTAATTGGTTTTAATAAGATAAATAGGAATGACCAAGAACCGGAACTAATTTTAATAATAATCTTCCGTGAAAAGGTTGTGATTGACAAGAATGCGAGACTAAAATAACTGCAATCACCAAAAGTGACGAAGAACCCACTTTACTCCGGAATACTCAATAAATCATATTCCCAAAAATTCTTTTTGTTTGTCTTTAGGCAAAACCTTCGTTTTTCCAGCTTCTGATTGAGAAATAGATTTGTCAAGTTTAGCATAATACTCCTTCTCATTTAAGGAAATTTCATCCTTTGTAGATGCTATTTCAAATTGTATTTTCATTTCTTCCAGTAAAGATTTTAGCATTGTCTTTTGCTAAGCATTTTTGGGATAAATAATTATACTTTCCATAGCTTAAAGTTTTGAAAATTTCTAAAACGAAATTACAATTTTTTATATTAATAGAATTTATTAATGTACCTGCCGCCATTTTCTTTTGCATTTTTTTGTTTGGCTTGCGTGTTGGCAAAAAATGCACATGTGCTACCAAATGGGCTTGCTGTCTGCTGTTGTACAATATGTGCAATTCATTTGAGCCAATTGAGCCAATTATGAGCCAATTAAAACATAGTTCGTTCCTACACCAATGTCACCAGTCCTTTTCAGTATTTTATGAGTTTCTGTAAGTTCTGTCAAGTCCCTAGTTGCCGTTGCTTTAGAAACATCATTTAAGATTTGATAGTCGCTGTTTGTTATTTTCCCCTTTTCCCTTACAAACAAAATAGCCTTTACTTGCCTGTCACTAAGATTAAGCGTTTTAAGATGCTTTTCGTTATAAATATCTTTTCTAAACTCAACTGATATGTCGCTTGAATCATAACTAAAAATAGGTTCGGGGATTCCTGCTTGTTTACATTCTCTGATAATTTTTATCGTTCCTCTTCCCCACGATTCTATGTAACCACTGCGAAAAAGAGTATTTGCAATGTCTGGGTTGTAAGGTCGTGAGGCGTGTTTTTCCAATAGGTTTTTTACTGTCCAATTTTCGGGTAAATGACCTTCGTTCCAAATAATAATTTTGTCACTGTAAACACTTATTTGAATAGGAACACCGCCCGAATAGTCTTTATGTGCAATCGCATTTAGCAAAGCTTCACGAACTGCATCTCTTGGATATTCATACGTTTCCACCCTGTTGATTCCTTCATAGCTAATTGCTGCTTTAATGTATTTGGTAAAAAGCAAATCCATTGCTTTCTCAATTTGCTCAAACAAGTTGCCGTGTATTTCATTTTGAAATTTCAAATCATCGTCTGTTTCAAAATAACCTATTTTGATATATGCTCCAGTTACAAAATTTTCGGGGTTAGAATGAAACAAAAGGATAGCAGCACGCTTTAAAAATTCATTTTCCTTTAGCTGTAAATTTTCAATTAAAAGTTCGTTTGTATCAGTTAAAATATCCTCTTCAATTCTTTGGCTTTTGAAAGCTCTTTTGCGAAAAAACTCAAATGAATCTTGTTTTAAATCCTTCACCGATACTTTTGGAACAGGCACACCGTCCCACCGTTTACCCTTTTTCTGTAAGAGGAATTTGTCTAATGCTGTTCCTTTCAATTCCTGTTTTGTGCTTCCGCTTCTATAGTGGTATTGCCCTTTATAGTTAACAGGATAAGGATAGCCTTCAACTATTATTTCAATAATATCACCTTGAGCTGTGGTATGTAAATTCACATCTGCCAAAATCCCTAAAACAGCTCTCACTTTATTAGGTATTTCTTCCAATAATCTTTTTGCATCTGTTACACCAACTACATTTCCGTTATCATCTTTGCCTATAAAAATGCTACCACCGTTGGCATTAGCAAAACCGCATATCCATTTCAGATATTCATCTCGCCAGCTTTGTTTGTATTCTATGTTTTGGGTTTCAGGCATGGCTAATTTTTATTATACAATTGCAACTTCAGGTTTATCTCTCCAGTAAATTTTCAATTCATCATCAGGTTCGTATAATCCTTTTAAAGTTTTTTCAATATTCAATTTAAATTCTTGTAAATTTTCTTTTTTAACTTCAACCCCTGCATATAATGAATAACTTTGGGAGTTTGATGTTTGTCCGCTATAAAATAAATCTTGTAAATAGTTTAATGCCGTTTCCGTTTGCCATGGGTATGGCCTATATCCTCCGTGTATATATTTACTTGACCATTTATGCATCTTTTTCAAAAAGTCAAAATCAATTTTAGTTGAAAAATTAGTTTTAATATTTTCAATTAATGAAAAAAGCTTAGATATGAATTTTATATCATGCTTATCATTTACTAGGTAATAGTTTATTCCAAGTATTCGCATAATTTTATACTCTATTGTTTGACGAATAATAAATGGAGTTGAACTTGCTAATACTAAGTTCTCCTCAAAGTGATTACCTGGTCTGCCGTGCCAAAAGCTATTAAAAGAGAGGTCTTGATAAAAATTAGTGATGTGTGAGTTTGTGTTTAAAAGGAGCCAACTGTAATCGTGGCCTTTGTCAAGTTTTAAAACAAAAGGTTTCAAATCACAAACGAAATCAGAAAGTAAACGAAAGTGAAAATCATTTAAATCGGTTTCATGGCAAAATTTTATTACCCTTTCTAAACTTTGTGCTGCGGCTTGAATATTGGTTTTAACATAGCAACCAACTTGACGTTCATCATGGGTGTTAAAGTCTGTTTTAAAAACCCAATCATAAAACGTATTGTCAGATAGCTTCTTTTTAATAAGACTGTTTAAATAACATTGTTGTCCGGTAAATCCGTAAAATGGTTAAAAGATTGGCATAACATTCTGATAATGAATACCTGTTTTTTGGCTTTTCAAAAGTAAGCCCCCTCATTCTGGGAATAGCGAATATTTATATTTATCCTTATTTTCCTTGATAATAGCGCGCCAACTTTCTTCAGGGTCTTCCAAAAAGCCATACATATCGATATAATTCATTAATTGTTGGCGTATTACCGATACAAGATTTGAAAATGCCCAAGAACGTTTTAATTTGCTTTTGGCCAATGTTATTAATAAGTTTGCCAACATAGCTGCCCATATTTGAATTTCAATGGCATTTTCATTGTCCCCCAAAAAGTATTTTAACGGAAAATTCTGCTTTAGTTGTTTAAATAAAAGTTCTATCTGCCAGCGTTTCTTGTATATTATGGCTATTTTCTCTGCCGATAGTTCAAAATTATTCGTAACAAATTCAA
>JAGNSI010000086.1 GCA_017988135.1 Pseudarcicella sp. | reverse complement strand
TTTGCGGTGGACACCGAAGAAATTTGGATGTGTACTGAGCTCAAAAAAGAGAAATCCTATTTTTTACCATTCAACAAAGGCTACAATAACGGTGCAGGAAATCCACCGAAAGACGGCATAAAAACCGATTATTTGTGGAAAGAGATTTTAACAAAAAACAATCTTACTGATATTGTTCAGAACTTTTGCCAATTGATAACAGAAGAAAAAGAATACTTAGACGATAAAGGAAAAACAAGAACGAGGAAAGAAAAGAAATTGATTTTTCCCCGTTATCATCAATGGCTTGCAGTCCGTAATCTTTTAGCCGATGCACAAGAAAAAGGTTCAGGGCAAAAGTATTTAATACAACATTCAGCAGGTTCGGGCAAATCAAATTCAATTTCATGGTTGGCTCATCAATTGGTTGGACTACACGACAAATCGGGCAAAGACAATATTTTTGATACCGTAATTGTTGTAACCGACCGTAAAGTTTTAGATGCACAAATACGGAACAACATAAAACAGTTTCAGCAAGTAAACGGAGTGGTGGAAGCCATCACAGAAGGAAGTAAACAACTGAAAGAGGCATTAGAAGAAGGCAAAAAAATAATCATTACCACTATTCAAAAATTCCCTCACATAGTTGAGGAAATTGGCGAATTGCCAGGAACAAACTTTGCCATTATCATTGACGAAGCCCACAGCAGTTTGAGTGGTCAAATGGCAAGGAAACTAAATGAGACATTATCGGTAAAGACAAGGCATGCCTTGTCTCAACAAGATGATGAAATAGAAACCGAAGACAACGACACCATAACAGGCGAAGACTTGATAACTGATTTAATAAAGTCAAGAAAGTTGTTGACAAACGCCAGTTATTTTGCATTTACAGCAACACCCAAAAACAAAACATTAGAATTATTTGGTGTTCCTTTCACGGAAGGCGACAAAACCAAGTTCAGAGCATTTCATTTATATTCTATGAAACAAGCCATCGAAGAAGGTTTTATAATGGACGTTTTGCAAAATTACACCACCTACCAAAGCTTTTATGCACTACTTAAAAAAATAGAAGACGACCCCGAATACGACAAAAAAAAGGCACAAAAGAAATTAAAGGCTTATGTAGAAAGCCAAGACCACCCCATAAAAAAGAAATCGATATTAATTATTCAACATTTTATGGAGCATGTGGTGAAAACAAAAAAAATGGGTGGTTTTGCAAAAGCAATGTTGGTAACTAGTAGCAGAGCCAACGCAGTAAAATATAAAAAAGCATTTGACGAATATTTGCATCAAATAAATAGTCCTTACAAAGCTATTGTTGCATTTTCAGGCGAAATAGACGGACAAACAGAAGCCAATCTAAACGGATTTTCAAGCAACTCAATTCCTACGGAATTTGAGAAAAACGAATGTCGTTTTTTGTTGGTTGCTAATAAATTTCAAACTGGTTTTGACCAACCACTTTTGCATACCATGTATGTAGATAAAAAATTGGGTGGTGTAAATGCAGTGCAAACTTTATCAAGGCTCAACAGAAGCCACCCATTAAAAAAAGACACGTTTGTTTTAGACTTTGCAAACACAGCCGAAGAAATTGAAAAGGCTTTTAAACCCTATTTTGAAAGCACCATTTTAGGCGAAGCGACAGACCCCAATAAATTGTTTGATTTACAAGATGCTTTGGACAATTTCCAAGTGTACATAAGAGAACAAGTAGTTGAATTTTCAGACAAGATTTTAGCAAATGTTCCAGTTGACCAACTTCATGCAATGTTGGACAGTTCAACCGCCATTTTTAGGAATGATTTAGCCGAAGAGCAACAAACAGATTTTAGAGCAAAGGTTAAAACCTATGTTCGTTTATATATTTTCCTTTCTCAAATTGTACCTTTTGAAAATCCATATTTAGAAAGGCTTTACATTTTCTTAAACCATTTGCAAAACAAATTGGGTGGCGAAACGCCAATTGATTTAGCACAAGGCATTTTGGACAATATAGACATGGACAGTTACCGTTTGCAATTGGAAGCAACGACAAACATAACAATAGTACAAGGCGAAGATTTAAAGCCCATTCCAACAGACATGAGAGGTGGAACAAGTGATGCTGAAATTGACAGACTTTCAAATATTCTGCAAACTTTTAATGAACGCTACGGAACACAATTTGAAGATGTGGACAAGGTTAGACAAATGGCTGAAATTATTGCAGTAGATGCCGCAAAAAATGAAGATTTTAAAAACTCAATGAAATATTCTGACGAACAAAATGCAAGAATTACTAGTGATAAAATAGTTGAAAATGAATTACATAAACATATCAATTCTAACTTTAATTTATATAAACTAATCATGGATAATAAAGAAGCAAAAACAGATTTTTCTGCAATGATGTTTGGCATGATGAAAGAAATATTTAACAGAGGCATAAACAAAACAGGATAACCACCGCTTTGGGTAGCACATTTGCATTTTTTTCCAACGCACAAACCAACGCTAAAAAATGCAAAAGAACTACCAAGCCAACACACAACGACACGAAAACCAAAACGAAAAACTGACAGACCGAGAAAAGGGGCAGCAGCTAACAGCTAAACCTTCGTAGTGGCTGAAAGCCAATCAAAGAAACTAGAATTAAAAGTCATCGGTGACAGTACCTAAAAGAGATTCTATTCTAAAGATAAAGATTCTTACGAGCCTTTGAGTATCATCAAAGGCTTTTTTTTGTGGTTTAGAGATACGAAATAGTAATTTTCGTTGCCATAAGCAACAAATACTCTTAGTAAACTTCCCATTTTGAAACACATACAATTCCTGAAATTATTTTCATATTTTAAACTAAATTCGTACGAATCTACAGTTACAAACGATATTTGCAAGCTTATAAATTTTGAAAGAGTATGATTATAAATATTTGATATATCGCCAAACAAAACAATCAAAGACATTTACAAAATTGATACAAATAGTAAGTTCGGACATTCTGGAAAAACCATTTTCCAGAAAAACAATAGCGATAATAACGCAAACTGTGAACAAATTCCTTTAACTTTGTACCCCAGAACTACAATCCATTTTTCAAAAATCAATGTCTGGAAAGGTAAAAACAAAAACTGCAAAATACATCTTTGTTACAGGAGGTGTAACGTCTTCATTAGGAAAAGGCATAATAGCCTCTTCGTTAGCCAAATTACTTCAATCGAGAGGGCTATCAGTAACCATTCAAAAATTTGACCCGTACATCAATATCGATCCAGGCACGCTGAATCCTTACGAACACGGTGAATGCTACGTAACAGACGATGGAGCAGAAACAGACCTAGACCTTGGACATTACGAAAGATTTTTAGGTACACCTACTTCAAAATCAAACAATATCACCACAGGTAGAATTTACAATAACGTAATCACCAAAGAAAGAGAAGGTGCTTATTTAGGCAAAACTGTACAAGTAATTCCACATATTACAGACGAAATCAAACGCAATATTTTGATTTTGGGAGAAACAGGAAAATTTGATATCGTTATTACCGAAATTGGAGGCTGTGTTGGAGATATAGAATCGTTACCTTTTATTGAAGCTACACGACAACTTAAATGGGATTTAGGCGAAAATAACACACTTTTCATTCACCTTACGCTGGTACCCTATTTGGCATCAGCTGGAGAATTAAAAACCAAACCAACTCAACACTCAGTAAAAGCATTGTCTGAGTCGGGCGTGCAGCCAGATATTTTGGTATGCCGTACAGAACACCCATTGCCATCTGAAATGCGAAAAAAAATTGCTCAATTTTGCAACGTTTCACCCAACGACGTAATAGAAGCAATGGATGCTGAAACCATTTACGATGTACCACTTTTAATGAAAAAAGAAAAGCTTGACCAAAGAGCTCTTTATAAATTAGATTTGTACAACGACAAAGACACTGACTTAGAGCAATGGAAAGGCTTTTTGGGCAAACTAAAAAACCCAACAGAACATATAGAAATAGGTTTAGTAGGAAAATATGTAGAGTTAAAAGACTCGTATAAGTCTATCGTAGAAGGCTTTATACACGCAGGTGCAGTAAACGAAACAAAAGTAAACCTTCGCTGGATTGCTTCAGAAACATTAACCAACGATGATTATCAAGCCAAATTGGCAGATTTAGACGGCATAATAGTAGCACCTGGCTTTGGAGAAAGAGGCATCGAAGGCAAAATAAACGCTGTAAAATATGCAAGAGAAAACAATTTGCCATTTTTTGGTATCTGTTTAGGAATGCAATGTGCTGTAATAGAATACGCAAGAAACGTTTTGGGAATAGCAGATGCACACTCTTCAGAAATGAACTCGGAGTCGTTAAATCCTGTGATAGACTTAATGGAAGATCAAAAAAACGTAACCCTAAAAGGTGGAACCATGAGATTAGGAAGTTATAGTTGCAAACTAGAAAAAGGTTCTTTAGCACATCAAATTTATGGCAAACTAACTATCAACGAACGCCATAGACATCGCTACGAATTCAACAACAATTACCTTGAGCAATTCAAAAATGCTGGTTTAACACCAACTGGTATCAACCCAGACACTGGATTAGTAGAAATAGTAGAAATCAAAGACCATCCATTTTTTATTGGTGTACAATTTCACCCAGAATACAAATCTACGGTTTTGAACCCTGCTCCTCTTTTTGTACATTTTGTAAAAGCGGCATTGATGAATGCTGTACCGATTTTAAAAAACAATAAGTAGTCATTTTTTCTGAAAAATAATTCAATAAAACACAAAAACTAAAAGTTTTTAAAAAAACATAATGGATAAAAATACAATTACGGGTATTATGCTGATAATGGGTATGTTGCTAACATACAATACTTTTTTTGCTCCCAAAGACCCAGTTGCAACCGACACCAAACCAAAAGTTGAAAAAAGCACCACTAAAGCTGTAGTAACGCAAAGCATTGCCGATACTAGTTTACAAAAAGCTAAACTGGGTGTTTTTTATCAAGCTTCGCTTGGAAATAGTCAAATGGTTTGCCTTGAAAACAAAGACGTAAAGGTAATATTGAATACCAAAGGCGGTGCAATAGAAAAAGTATTGCTTAAAAATTATACTACTTACCAAAATTTTGTAAAAAACACGAAAGAACCTTTAGTGATTTTTGACAAATCGTTTGATAAAATTTCGCTAGAAATACCTACTCAAAGCGGTAATATAGACATTCAGCAACTTTACTACACCACAACAGCTAAAAATAGTTTTGTAAATACTGAAAGTCCACAAAATGTGATTTTTTCTTCGGAAATAGCTCCTGGCAAAAAAATAGAACAAATATATACTTTAGGAAAAGAAGGTTTTAGCTTGGGTTATCAGCTGAAAATGAATGGACTTGAAAATATTCTTAAAAACGAAGATTATAAGTTAAACTGGGAAGAAAAAGTAAGAAATACCGAAAAAGACATACAGGAAAGTAGAAAAGCAACGGTAAACTATGTGTACGAAGAAGCAGAAGAATTTGACCAACTTCCAGAAGTTCCTACCTCTGTTGAGCAAGAAAATCTTGAAAAACCAGTAGAATGGGTTTCGTTCAAAAAGAAATATTTCTTATCTAGCTTTATTACTAAAAATGCACCTATCCAAAAAGCATTTATTTCAGCTACTCCCAACCTAGATGACACACTCAATATCAAAACATTGATAGCAAACGTAAATCTACCTATGTCGGATTTAAAAACAGGAAAAGCAAATTTTGAATATTATTTTGGACCAAATGATTATTCAAAAATAAAAAACATTGCTCCTGCTTTTGGTAAAAATGTAAAATTGAGTTACGATATTTTGCTACCAATTACAAGATATGTATTTGTACCATTGTTTGGTGCATTAGAAAAAATATTCTCAAACTACGGCTTGCTAATTATAGTATTGGTACTCATTATTAAATTAGCGATGTCACCACTTACTTACAAATCTTATGTAAGTATGGCAAAAATGAGAATTTTGCAACCAGAAATTGCCAAAATAAAAGAAAGAGTGGGCGATGATGCTGCAAAGCAACAACAAGAACAAATGAAGTTATACAGCGAAGTAGGTGTAAGTCCGCTAAGTGGCTGTGTACCAGTACTAGCTACCATGCCCATACTCATGGCGGTGTTCTTTTTATTTCCGAATATCATCAATCTTAGACAGCAGTCTTTTCTTTGGGCAAATGACTTATCTACCTACGACTCTATTTTGAAATTACCTTTCAAAATACCTTTTTATGGCGACCATGTAAGTTTATT
The DNA here is from genome assembly GCA_017988135.1 of Pseudarcicella sp. Classification (GTDB taxonomy): domain Bacteria; phylum Bacteroidota; class Bacteroidia; order Cytophagales; family Spirosomataceae; genus JAGNSI01. The sequence continues at coordinate 4,845 of JAGNSI010000086.1, read as the reverse complement.
TTGTTTGTTGATGACAGCCTCACAGCTACTTTATGGCTATTACAACAACCAAATGACACCTGACCAACCAGGACAGCCTATCAACATGAAAATGATGGCTTATATCACACCTATTATTTTTATGTTTGTGATGAACTCATTTCCTGCAGGCTTAAGTTTTTACTATTTTGTATCAAATTTAGCTACTATTGCACAACAGCTCATAATTCGTAAATTTGTGGATGAAGACAAATTAAAAGTTGCATTAGAAGCAAACAGAACAAAAATTGCAGCTGGTGGCGGAGCCAAAAAATCAAGATTTTCGGAGTATATTTCCAAACAAATGAAGGCCGCAGAAGAGGCTCAAAAAGCCCAACAAAACACTAAAAAGAAAAAATAAACACAAAAATGAGCTACTAAAATATTTTTTTAGTAGCTCATTTCACAATTACAAAAAACAGTTTTCAGTTTCAGTACTTCTAAAATTTTAAACAATTATGCTTAAGAATTTAATAGTATTTGCCATTATTTTCAGTATCACTCCAAAAGCTTTTTCTCAATCTGATTATTTAGAAAAACGCTTCAATGAAGGCTTGGATAGCTATCATCAAAAAAAAACGCAAAAAGCACATGAAATTTTCCAGTCGCTTGGAAACTCAGCTTTAGGCGAAGGAATAACAGAATATGCCATGTTTTTTGATGGAATAAGCTTACTAGAATTAAAAAATCTAGATAATGCAAAATTTATATTTGAGCAACTGATAAACGACTTCCCCAACTGGAAGCAAAAAGATGAAGTATATTTTCAACTTGCCAAACTAAACTTCGAGCAAGAAAATTATACCTATGCCATTGATATTTTAGCTCAAATAAAAGATGTTAAGTTCAAAAATGATATTTACGAACTAAAGCTTCAGTATATTTCTAAAATCAATGATAAAGCTAAACTAGAAAATCTAACTTCAGAAAACCAACAAGAAATAGCTTTTAAAAAGCAACTCAATATTGTCAAAAAAAATGAATCTAATGTAACCTCTAACAATAGAAATATAAAAATAGCATTGATGTTACCCTTTGAATTGTATAGATTGAGACCCAATCTCAACAAAAAAAGCAATCAATTTGCCATTGATTTATACCAAGGGATGAAACTTGCTAACAAAAAACTAAAAACAGATGGTATAAATGTAAATCTTCACGTTTTTGATGTTGGAAATGATGCTGAAGATGTTTTAGAAATACTCAACAACCCAAATTTCAAAGACTTTAGCCTTACAATAGGACCGCTGCACAGCGAAAGCAACAATGCAATGATACAATATTGCCAATTGTTTAATATACCTATGCTTCATCCATTTTCAAAAAGCGAATTACTGATTCAGAATTATTCAAAATCATTTTTAGCACACCCATCAGTGGTATCACAAGCCTACAGGGCTGCAAGCTTCGTAAAAAGAAAATTATCTGACTTAAAAACGTGCTCCATTTTTTATACATCCTCTATCAACGATTCGCTGTTTGCTAGTGCATATCGTGAGCAAATGATGGCACAAGGATTTGAAATTCTGAATTTTGAAAAAATCATACCCAATTCGGATGAAATATTTCAAAAATTACCTGTAAAAAGCATTGGGCATATTTTCCTTGCAGCATCAGACCAAAAATGCGGTATTTCTATGCTAACTGCCTTAAACAAAAGAGGTATTTATTCGCCACTTTTGATGAACAACGATGCCATAAACAAAGATAATTTTGTAAAAGAAAGCTACCACAACAATACTATTTATTTGATAGATTCAGATTATGTAAATCATGCCAAACCACAAATGACTTCATTTATTGAAGAATATACTACTGAATATGGTATTGTACCATCATATTTTGCTTGCCAAGGGTATGATATGTTTTTGTTTTGGGCAAAAACTTTAGGTACTAAGGGCAAAAACTTTCAAGATTATTTAAATAGTACTGTTTTCAAAAATGATTATACCTTGAGCGGATTCAATTACCAACATGCTCAAGACAACCAAATAGTACCTATTACGATGTATCAAAATCATAAGTTTGTATTGGTTCATTAAAAAAAACAGTACATTTACATCATAATCAAGGCTTTAATTAAGAATAAATCAATGAAAAAAATAGCATTTTTCCCTGGCTCTTTCGACCCTTTCACTAAAGGACACGAAGATATTGTTTTGAGAGCTTTATCGGTTTTTGACGAAATCATAATAGGAATAGGACACAATGCTCAAAAAAAACGATATTTTGATATCGATAAAATGATGCATTGGATCACTAAAACATTTGAAGGAAAACCTGTAAAAGTAGTTTCTTATGATCAACTAACTGCAGAAAAAGCCCAAGAAATGAATGCCAATTTTTTATTGAGAGGTTTACGCAATACCACAGACTTTGAGTACGAAAACTCTATTGCTCAGGTAAATAGGTATTTGGCTAAAGATATAGAAACAGTATTTTTGATTACTTCTCCTCACCTTGCTCCTATCAGCTCTACGATAATACGTGATTTACACAGATACGGAACCAATATTGACGATTTTTTACCTTACAATATCAATGAATTCGGTAAACAGTAGTATTTCAAGAATTTAAATCAACTAAGAACGAAGTATTTTATAGCCTAAACAAAGTTGGATATCTACTTAAAATAGGATTAAAAATAAGAAAACATGGTTTTTATGGGTAAAGAACAAATGCAAAAGGGATAGTAACGGAGCTCTTTTTTGCTTTTTCAGCAAAAAAAGCGAGAGTGAATAGCCCGTACCCGATAGGGTTTTGCCCAAATATATTTAAAATTACATTTCTAACCTGCACGTTTTATTTTTGATATACTTTTTGATGGAATACATACAAATAGCCCAGTATTTTAGAATAATGGGCTATTTGCTATTTCAGAATTATTGTTTGTAATATTTTTTCAAAACATACCTTATAGAACTGTAAGTTTTAGTCATTGCAGCTCGCATGGTGTCTTGGTTCATCCATTCTAACTTTTCTATATCTTCTTCTGCTTGAGGTTGCATTTTAGAGTCGTCTATTAATTTCATAGAATACCATTTTGTTTGCTTCAAAATATATTCATTTTTGTATGTATAAGTATGATATGTAGTGCAAAGCTTGTCTGAAATACTTGCTTTTACGCCACACTCCTCCTCTACTTCTCGTATAGCTGCTGTTTCTGAAGACTCGCCTTTGTCTAGCTTTCCTTTTGGTAAATCCCATTTTTTAAGCCTATACATCAGCAATATTTCATTGTTGGTATTTTTGATAACGCCACCTGCTGCTTTTATGAGCTTGAATTTAGATTTTATATGGTCTTTTATCGAATCTTTGTCTTCACAAACCAACACTATAGATTGCATATCCAATAAATCACTCGATTTGATAATAGCAAAAAGTCTGTCGATGGTAGACAATACTACATTCACTATCATGATATGACCGCACAGCTTATCTGAATCGATTACGTCTAGTTGAGCGTCTATCAATACATCCATATTGGTTGTAGAAATAGATTGAGATTTTTTGATAGTCATTACCCTAATCGGGCGGTCATCAATAAAAATTATCATGTTTAAGATTTTAAGAACTAATATTTAACAACATTATAAACCAAATTTAGTTTATTTTTGGCAAACATAAATTTGATTAGTTATTTTTGTATAAATATCGATATAAATTTCAAGAACGGAATAAATGGAACAAAACTCATTATCACAAACAGTTGCCTCGATGCTTTTGAAGGTAGAAGCCATAAAGTTGAACCCTGACAAACCATTCACTTGGGCATCTGGCTGGAAATCACCCATTTACTGCGACAACCGTGTTTCACTTTCTGATCCAGAAATACGCACAGAAATAAAAAATGGGCTTGCTACTGCCGTAAAAGTATATTTTCCTGATGTTGAAGTAATTGCTGGTGTTGCTACAGCAGGAATACCTCAAGGTGCTTTGGTGGCCGATTGGTTAGAATTACCTTTTTGCTATGTAAGACCTGAACCCAAAAAACACGGAATGGGCAATCAAATAGAAGGAAAAATAAAAGCTGGACAAAAAGTTGTACTTATTGAAGATTTGGTTTCTACAGGTGGAAGCTCACTAAAAGCGGTAGATGCACTAAGAGCAGCTGGAATAGAGGTTTTAGGTATGGTGGCTATTTTTACTTATGGTTTTGAAATTGCGGTTCAAAACTTTGAAAATGCAGGTTTAAAATTTCACACTTTGAGCAATTATCAAACATTAATAGAAGAGGCTGTAAAAAATAACTACATTTCCGAAAGCCAATTAATTACTCTTCACGAATGGAGAAACGACCCGGCTAATTGGAATGTTTAATTACAAATAACATAAAAATCATTTCAAAACGAATGGCTCGCAATGGTGTGAGCCATTCGTTTTTGATAATGTAACAATTGTTTAGTAAATTAAGGTTCTGAAAATTTAAATTAAAAAAACGTAACAATGGACATTAAAAACGAATCAGATTTCGAAAAAGCTTCAGATCGTGCAGACGAAATTTTCGGTGCAAAAGCTGGTACACCAGAATACGATGAACTGCAAATACTTTTGAAAGCAATTAAAAATTATGAAATAGATTTTATAAAAATGCTGAAAGAAAATAGCTAAAAAAAAGCTCCATTTTATACTATTTTATACCATTACTAAAAAATACAGATGAACCTTATAAAAGTAGCAGCTGGAGTTGTAAATCAAACCCCATTAGCATGGGAACACAACAAAACAAACATCATAAACTGTATAGAAGAAGCCAAGGAAAATGATATAAGTATATTATGTCTGCCAGAGCTTTCTATAACCGGCTATGGATGCGAAGATATGTTT
>JAGNSI010000214.1 GCA_017988135.1 Pseudarcicella sp. | reverse complement strand
GTAGGTCATTGGTTCGATCCCGATAGAAGGCTCATTTTTTAAACCTCATAATTTAATAATTATGAGGTTTTTTATTTTACTAAAAAATTTTTTTAAAAACAAAACACAGCTTAAAGTAAAATAAGCAACCGCCTTGTTGTGTATCAAAAAACGCTAAACGTAAAATTGATTTTTTGGCCATTTCACCCATTCATTTATAACCCAGAAACCCTTAATAACTGATGTTACGCAAAGTTAAAAAAATATTGGTATGATTCTTGTTTTGAAATAATTTAAAACAATTTCACCATGGATAAAGACTTACTAGATTTCTATACAGATTATCTTATAGCTTCAACAAGGCAAACGAGTTGTACAAATTTATCTAGAGTTCTAGGGAATTCTATTAGTCATGATAAATTTACTCGTTTTTTATCCAATAGTGATTTTGATAGTAAGAAATTGTGGGCTTTAGTGAAGCAAACTGTCCGAGAAGTAGAAATTGATGAAGGTATTTTGGTTTTTGATGATAGTATTTCCGAAAAGCCCCATACTGACGAAAGTGAGCTTATTTGTTGGCATTATGACCATTCAAAAGGCTATTCAGTGAAAGGAATTAACTTATTATCTGGTCTTTACGTAGGGAAAGATGATATTGCACTCCCTGTTTGTTATGACTTAATAAAGAAGGATATTATTGACGAAAATGGAAAAAGGACAAGTTCAAAAAGTAAAAATGAGCGAATGCTTGAATGCTTGGAACAAACCTTAAAAAACCAGTTGAAATTTAAGTGGGTAATTACCGATATTTGGTTTGGCAGTGCTGATAACATGAAGTTTATTAAAGAAAAGCAAAAAGAGTTCATTATGCCATTAAAGACCAACCGAAAGGTTGCAATAAGCCTAGAAAACAAGAATAAAGGAAAATATGTGCCGATCGAATCATTGCAAATAGAACCGGGCGACTGCTTGGAGGTGTATATGGAAAAGATACCTTTCCCCGTCACCTTAATTAAAGAGGAATATGCCAATAAGGACGATTCCACAGGCGTTTTGTATCTAGTTTGTAGTGATTTGACGGTCACATATCAACAAATAATCACCCTTTACCAAAAACGATGGAGGGTTGAAGAGTACCATAAATCATTAAAAAATAATTCCTCATTGGCAAATTCGCCAACAAGGACAGTAAGAACGCAATCCAATCACTTATTTATGTCATTGGTTGGTTATTGCAAGTTAGAATTATTTAGAATGCGAAAGGGCTTAAATCACTTTGCTTTAAAGTCAAAACTATATACAACAGCAATGATGGCTGCATTTCAAGAGTTAAGAAAATTAAATAACGGAATTCAACTTAAATTTGAATTTGCGTAACATCAGTTACTACTTTAATTTCATTCAATAATTGCTGCGTTGTAATTAAAGTAATTTGCCCATTGGAAATATAGCTTTTAATTATAGACAACCGCTTACCAATGAGAAAGCTAATCCAAACATTTGTATCAAAAATTACTGTCAAACGGTTAAATTAATTTTAGGATAAAAATAAGTCTTTATTTGCTTTTTAGCTAGTTTTATAACTTTTTCTTAAAACACCCCTCCTAAGTTTGGGAATAAATTTAGTTGTATTATTTCTAGTTTTCTGTTTTGCCATATCCATATTTTTTGTTTTACCACGTCTATAAAGTAAGCAAACGAGCTTAAATTACCTCTTGCCATTTGTACCATAGTTGTAAAAGTTTCTGCTTGCTTTGTTTGCCTATGTATTACAGTAAATATCAAGTTTGCTATCATGGCTAGCCATATTTGGGTTTTAATTCCCTCTGAGCTGTCCGAGTAAAATGCTTTCAGCTCAAAGTTTTGTTTTAGTTGTTTGAAAAATGGCTCAATTTCCCATCTATTTTTGTAAAGTTTCGCTATTGTTGTAGCTTTTGCATCAAACATGTTGGTAATAAAAGTATATACTTTTCTTTTTATGGCTGGCCTAAAAGTAACTAAGCGTGCGTTCATTGTGCTTTTACCTACTTTAAGGCTAATTATTTGGTCTTTAATTATTCCAGTACTTTGACTTTCCAGAAAGTCAACTTTAGCCTCTTCAAGCACTTCATAGTTGGCGTTATCGGCCAATCTAGTAACATAAAATGCCTCTAATTTTGTGAAGTTCTCGTAGACTGTATAGTTTACATAACCTTTATCAAAAATATAAATCTCTCCCGATTTTGGGTTTAGCTGTCCGAGAAAATCCTTATCGTTCTTGCTGGCAGAACTTAACCAAATCATTTCTGGCACCAAAGAGTGTAAGGCTAGCATAACATGGGCTTTTATACCCCCTTTTTTCTTTCCTGAAATCTTGTTCCTACCTGCACCAGTGAAAATATCTACAAAAAGGGTGAAAGTGGTAGAATCAAATATTTTCACTTTATCAATATCGACTCCTTTTTCAAGAGAACCCGTCAAATATGTTCCTTTTAAGGTTTTTTCATAATGGGCAACAAGTAAGCCATATAAATATTCGAAAACACCACTATTTCTGTTTCTATTAGCATCTGCCAAAGTACTTCTTGCTGGAATAGAACTAATTCCTAGATAGCTTAATTTATTCCCTAAAAAAGCTAAATTTTTGATTAAACCGTTCAATGACTCTACTTTTGAGATTATACCAAAAATCATAGAAACCATTTGAACTTTGGTTTTTAATGTTTTATAACTCTTATCAGCATCAAATTTTTCAACTGCTTTTTGAATTAAATCGTCAGGAATGTAAGAAAATAGCTGACAAATTATGGGCTGTCCTCCGTTTTTTATAACTTGCATATGGATATTGTGTTATATGGTAGACCAAACATCCACAAAAAAGGCTGGAAAAGCAAATGCTTCTAAAGCCTTTTTGTATTATTCTAAGAAAAAGAAAAAATTAAAATAATTTAACCGTTTGACAGTAATTAAAAAATAAAATTTTAAAAGAAATAAGGAACATAAGTTTTGAAGAAGTGATTTTTCAAGTAACAAACAATGATTTGACAAACATTGTACCAAACAATTATATTTCATGTTTCCAAAAATACTACAAAGTCTGGTTAGGAGACCAGCCTAGGTATATATTTTATTTTACAAAAACACCAACTTCCCAAAAACCTCCAAAATTCCTTATCTTTGTTAAAATTTAATTGATTTTAAAAGTATCATTTATCCATGGGAATACGGTCCATATTGGCAAAACCTTATGCCAAATATATACACGATAAAAGCCAAAAATGGCAACAAAGACCAGAACTTACCCAGCAGCTTTGGTTGCACCACCTTTTAAAAAAAGCTAGAAACACAGCTTTTGGCAAAGATTTTAATTTTGCAGAAATAGAAAATGCCAAGGATTTTGCCCAAGCAGTACCCATTCAAGATTATGAGGGTTTAAAGC
>JAGNSI010000213.1 GCA_017988135.1 Pseudarcicella sp. | reverse complement strand
TTCTCATCTTTTAGGTATACCAATCCGTAACCCAACTTTTGAAGCTGACCTACTAATTGTTCTTCTAATACTAATTCGGGTTGTTTAGCCATTAGTTAAAATATTCTTGATAATGTTTTTCTATTTCCTTTACTTCTTCGTCTTTTAGTGCGCTAAACTCTTTTTCTTTGGCTCTTTTGGATAGGGAACCATTATTTTGTTCTAGGAACCGTATCAGCAAAGCGACCATTTTATCTGGCATTTGAAAAACATCATCCAAATAATTTTTCATTTCATCATATTTTTGAAGGTACTCTACTTCGTTTGGAATCACGTTTTCGATGGTATCATTCACACAGTCGTAAAGAAATTCGGCTTGTTTTGTGGCATCGAAATAGCGATAAAAATCGATTGTTTCATTTAAAACCTCCACATTGTTTGAGTTTGTTTTTTCCCATTCGATAAAATCCAATAATGGATGCGAGTAGGATTCTAAAACAATTCTATAATCATCTATGTGATTTAAAATGGAAGCTGAAACGGGAAAAATAATACCTTGTTGTGCAAACTGCATTTTAGATAAAATATGATGTATAAGATAGCGATGTATTCTGCCATTACCATCAACATATGGGTGTATAAAAACAAATCCAAATGCAATTTTTGATGCCGCTAAAACAGCGTTGAATTCAGACTCCTCCATTTTTTTATAGGCAGAAAGCAATCCGTCTATTAAAGGAATTACATCCTGCCATTTTGCCGAAATATGTTCAGGCATAGGTTCTCCAGTTGTTCTGTCGTGTTCACCCACAAAACCACCTTCTTCTCTAAAACCCATTTTAAGAAAACGGCTATTTTCTATCACTATTTGTTGTAAACGCAATAATTCTTCTTTGTCTAAAGGTTTTGAGCCAGCTTGTCCTATGGCTTTCCCCCACCGTACCGCACGATTATTGGTGGGATTTTCGCCTTCTATGGTAAAGGATGCTTTTGAATCTTTTAGTAATAAAAATGCCGATGCTCGTTGTAGCACACTTTTATGGATAGCTTTTAGATAGCTATTCTTTTTATTAGAAAGATTTTCTTCGACATAATTAATTAATTTATCCGTTTTGAAGATTAATGGGCAAAAATTAACAGTTCCTGGTAAATTGTTTTTAATCCGGTGTCGGCTAGAATTAGTGCTTGATGATAATCCAAATTGAATATTTTCATCTATTAAAGCAACAAAGTTTCCTTTATCTAAATCAGGTATAGGCAGTGCTTTTCCTGATAACCATTCGTATAAAAACCAAATCTTACGGCTGTATTGCCCTTGTGGTTCTATTTGTACTAATGCTGTTATCTCTTGTTCTGTAAGTGTGTCAAATAACTTTTTAAAGAATAATAAGTTAATCCCTTCATATTTTAAAGCAAATACCAATTGGTCATATAGCGTGTCTTTGGGTTGGTGACGAGGTGTAAGTACTTGCCATTTTTCCACCCTATATTTTCGGTTTTTAGTGCTTATAAGAGCCAAATTGTTGGGTATTGGAATAGCCAATTTTAATGTTTCTATTATTGCTCCGTACCCTACAAGTAAGCCTTCTTCAGGCGCTTTAATTCCGTGAAAAATACTTATCTTAAGTGAAAAACGATTAATATCCATAGTAATTTGTGAAAAATGATTATTCAAAAATACATGAAAAACACTTATGATTGATGAAAAACACTTATTTTTTTATAATTTATGCGAAAAACACTTATTAATTGGTTACAAAATAGGGGTGTAAAATTGAGTTATTTTGGAAAAATAGACTTGATATTACACAAACATCTGTTGCAACAACCCTTTTTTCCAAACCTCTGTTTTTTCTATTTGTACCTCACAATGATTTATTTTATCATCAATAGCCGAAAGAAAATTGGCAATTTTGGTTTGTTCTTCGATACATGGAAGTTTTACGGTTAGTTTCATCAGCTGTACTTTAGACATATTAAATCGAGTACTTCCTTGAGCTAATTTTATAATTTGATTTCTAAATAATTCATTTCTAAAAAGGTATCGGGAGAAATAAGGACTTAAATATAAATTTGAAGCACGATATCCAAAACAAAAACTATTCAAATACAGCTCTTGAATATCGTCTAATAGCACCGATGCAGTTCCAATTTCATTAGGAGTTTCAGATGAAACAGTGAAAAACACATCTCCAAAAACTACTTTATTTTGATTCTCTGTCGGGCTAATTTTGACTAATTCAAATCTTGATATATCAATTTTTGAATCATCAAAAATTTGTTTGTATTGAATGTATGGTTTCCCGTCTCCAAAATGTTCTTTTGATTTTCCAGTTAAACCGTTATATGTTTCACCAATGTCTCCCAACTTCTTCTCCTCCCAATCAGGGTAATCATTTCCGTTGTCATCTTTGAACCGTAACTCTTGCGAGAAGATTTTTTGCATCACACCCTTTTTGTATTGTCCCAAAAGAGTTTTCTTTTGTTTCAAGGCTTGTAATTTATCATCTACTGAGGTGAGGAAGGAGGCGATTTTGGTTTGTTCAGGTAGCTTTGGAAAGGAGAAAACTCCATTTTCTACTACACTCCAATCAGCTCTTGGCATTTTTGAGCCACTTGATTGATTGGCTATATCAATGAATTTATCAGTTTGAATAACCCTAAAAAGAAAATCATTTGAAATATTTATACCCTTCAATACCCAAATTTCTGATGAACAAACTCCTTCAAATGGAGTTAATAAATACTTTTTCAAATAAGGTCTTAACTTTCCAAAAAGCACGTCACCTTTGTCAAATTTATTCTTGATACTCCCTGAGTTTTTACCATCAATAAAACCTAATAATTTACTTGATTCAGAGGATAAATGCTCCAATTCAATACATTTTACAGATTCGGTTTCTTTTTCAGGATTGTATTTTCCTGTCTTGTTAGTTGCTACTTCACCAAATCTTTTTAATTCCCAATTTCCATTAAACTCAGGAAAACGCAAAGAGGGTATATTCTTTAACTTTTCCATGATTAAAAAGGAGTTACAATGTTCAGTTGTTTGCAAAAATCTGCAAGGAATGAATCGGTATCTTTAATTCGGTTATCCAATGCTTTTATTTCTGTTGCAATGGAGTCAATATCAATTTGTTCTTCGGCTTCAAAGGTATCTACATAACGAGGTATGTTCAGGTTGTAGTCATTATCGGCTATGAGTTGTAAAGTGGCTTTTTTACTGTATTTGTCTTCTTCAATACGGTTACGGTAAGTCTCCACTATTTTATCAATATGGTCATTTCGTAACACATTTTGTGTTTTCACTTTTTCAAAATGTTGGCTCGCATCAATAAACAAAACATCTTCGGGGTGTTCCTTACATTTTTTAAAGACCATAATACAAGTTGGAATACTTGTGCCATAAAATATGTTTGCAGGTAATCC
>JAGNSI010000212.1 GCA_017988135.1 Pseudarcicella sp. | reverse complement strand
GGTTTCATTTATAGCTAACACATTATTGATTTTAATACCCATTTTTGCTTTTATACTTTCTATTTGAAACCTTGCTCTTGTGCTTTTTTGCATCAATTCTAAGATAGTAGACTTACCGTCTCCTGTTACTTTCAAAAAGTCTTTTCGGGTAACTGATGTTACTTTACCCGTTTGTTCGTTGGGCATTTTGATATAAAATACACCCAACTCTACTTCATAATCAATAAATTCTTGAATAAGTATAGTTGAAGTTGCTCCGTGCTGATTGGTAAAATACTTTTTCAAATCAGTAGAATTGTTCACTTTTTCTACATTTGTACCACGTTCACCTTTGTTGGGTTTACATATTACGGGATAGCTTATTTTTTGTTCAAAAAAAGTTTTTTCTAATTCGTTTTCAAAAAAATCATTTTTAGGACATACAATAAGTGTATATGGACGATATTCTTTTGTGATTTGGTTTAGTATTTGGATTTTATCTTCACCAAACAAACCCTGATAATCATTTGTAAATGAAGCATTTATATTAGTAAAAAAAGTAAGCGAGCGTGCACGCCAAGCTGGAAAAACACAGTATGGAACCAAAGGCAAATAAAACCATTTCCAAGACCAATATTCAAAGTTGATAAGCTTAATTATTGATAAGGGTATTTTATTTTTTAAAAGCATTAGCAAATGTTGTTTTTAATGTGCTAAAACATAGCGACCAATTAAGGGATAATGATCTGAAAAAGGAATTTTATTATCTACCACAAGACTTTGGGCTTGAAACTCTTCGCTATAAAACTGATTATCTATCCTCACAAAACGTGGCATTCTGTTCAATGTAAAACCAAAGCCAGTGCCAGCATCTTCAAAAGCATTTTTCAATCTATTTTTTATTGCACCGTAGGCTTCACCATAAGGAGTTTCGTTGAGATCACCTACCACAATCACTGGATATTTACTGTCGTCTATCAATTTTTTTATGATGGCAATTTCATCTTTTCTACTCTTAAAACCTTTGTCAAGGCGTTCTATGATAGATTTACTTTCAATTTTTGCCTTCTCAAAATCTTTATTAGTCACATTATTTGTAAGTCTATTTACCCTAATTCCCATAGAATACATCTGCACATTGATAAGCCTTATGGTATCTTTGGGCATTTTGATATCGGCTACCACATAACCATTAGCTAGGTTACTAAAAGACTTGGAAAAATGATGTAATATAGGATATTTAGAAAAAGTACATATACCTAAATAACCTTGATGGTTAGTTTTTGGGTTTTCTTGATTGGTAAATGCAACGTATGGAAAATGTTTTTTTATGTATTTATATGATTGGAAATCTTGTCGTGTATCGTCGTTATAAAATTCCTGAAAACATTTAAAATCAGCATCGTTATGATTGTTTTGAATAAAATCTAGCAAGTCTATTGATTTGTTTTCATTATTGGTATAATTGTCATAATAAAGCGAAGAAATATTATAGCTTAATAATTTTATACTTTTGTGTTCAGATGGATTTATTGTAGGATGAATAGCTATAGTTCTTTTGATAAAAGGATAACCGATAGCCAGCACAAGTATAGGCAATATAGCTCTAGTAGGTTTTGCAAACAACCAAAAAATAGCCATAATAAAACAAGCTAACATAGCTACAGGCATAGACATCATCACAAACCCTGCTAACCAATGATCTATTATCAATAAATAACTGACTACATAAGTTATAAGTGTATAAATAAACAATGGCAGACTTAAAAGCCAAATTAGTGAAGAAAGTATTTTTTTAAACATATTACTCAATTGATTTTCTTTGCTTCATTTCTTTTAATGGATGCTTATTTTTTAAAAAATACAAGGGCTTTGTACAGCGATTTACTTTATCACACATCGATTTTTGTTGATAAAATGAATAGATACATGAATAATGACGAAAATAGATGATTTTTATCGATTTGTCTTGCTATTTGCTCATTTTTTTTATAATTTTGCATTCCGAAATATTAATAGGTAATAATTATTTAATAATTACCTAAACAAAGGAAACAAAAAAGAATATTAAAAGATCAACGATATAATCTTACAAAAAAATGGCTAAAGTTTGTCAATTAACAGGAAAAAAAACACGTGTTGGAAATAATGTTTCTCACGCTAACAATAAAACTAAAAGAAAGTTTTATCCAAACTTGCACACTAAAAAATTCTATTTGGCATCAGAAGATGCTTGGATACAATTGAAAGTTTCTGCTAAAGCTATCCGTACTATCAACAAAAATGGTATTGAGTCTGCTTTAATATCAGCTGCACGCAAAGGAACACTAAGCGTTTAGTTTTCAGGAAAATAACATACAGAAAAGGGTCTTGAATATTATATTTCAAGACCCTTTTGTTGTGATAAAAAAAACAATTTCATTTCAAATAAACCTTGTAGCAATCATGAAATCAACGTTAGTATTTATTTTAGTTATTTTTTTCCATATTGGACATTCCCAAACAGATACCACAAAAAATACACTCAAAAGGTTAGAATATAAAATAGAATACCCTAAGAATTGGAAAATAGACACCTCAAAATTCATAGGAACTGATTTTTATATTTTTTCAACTTTAGAAAATAAAGACGACAAATTCAGAGAAAATATAAATGAAATAACGCAAAATCTAAAAGGAAAAGACATCGACCTTGAAAAATTTAAACAAATTTCTGACAATCAAGTTCTTAAACTAACCAACAACTCAGAAGTGATTGAGTCTGTGATAATAAAAGAAAAAAATAAAGAGTATTTCAAATTAAAATACATAATGACTCAAGGTGTTTTTAGATTAATAATCACTTCGATATGTTATATCAAAGACGAAAAAGCTTATTTATTAACATTTACTTGTGAGTCAGAGAAATATGACCAATATGAAAAAGTTGCCAACGAAATGTTAAATTCTTTTTGTTTAATTGAATGATAATTTTGTTTGTAAAATTTCAACCTTTAAGTTTTAAAATTAGCAACAATAGCAAGATGTGGTTTTGACTAGTTAAAACCGTGACTACTTGCTTTCCTTGACTGGGTGTCCCCCTTTAAATTTGATATTTGTTACAACATACAACCTAAAAGAGTGCCATCTCTTTGCGTTGTGATTTGCTTTCGTTGACTGGGCGTCCCCCTTTAAATTTGATATTTGTTACAACTAATTCGAGATAATTGTATCTTACTTTTGTGTTGTGATTTGCTTTCGTTGACTGGGCGTCCCCCTTTAAATTTGATATTTGTTACAACTCATTGATAGCAACAGAGTACTTGCTACTTGTTGTGATTTGCTTTCGTTCTTTAAAAATTTGATATTTGTTACAACAACTAAATAGGTTCATCCGAAATCCTCACCGTTGTGATTTGCTTTCGTTCTTTAAAAATTTGATATTTGTTACAACC
>JAGNSI010000085.1 GCA_017988135.1 Pseudarcicella sp. | reverse complement strand
CAAATTAAGAATATTTAAGTTTTGTTCTAAAAAATTCACAGTTCAGAAAATTCTCGAATCGCTTATTATATTGTTTATATAACTTTTTTTCACTAAAATTTATATATAATCAATTCGCCACTTTAGTAATATTTTAAATAATTCCTATGTTCTTATCTAAATCACAATTTCAATTTTAAAAAGTAAAAAAATTATTTAAGAACGTAAATTATGAATAGAAGTAGTTGATTTTAAAGTAACTACAATTGTTCCAGCTACCATATCTCCTAATCTTTGACTTTTTTTGGAAATTGACAAAACAATTAAAGCTAATATTCCAGTTGTCAAAAATATCTCAAAAATCCTAAAAAACCACCTCATTAATAAAGCTCCAGCACTTGGTTTTGAACCGTCTATTTTTAAAACTTTAATTTTCAAGGCTAATTTACCTATAGATTGCCCGTCGTTGAAATATTCAAATAAAAAACTATAAAAAACAAAAGGAGTTAAAGTGCAGATAACTACTAGAGAATTGAAACTAAAACCCAAATTATTATTTACATATGATATAATATAGAAAAAATAGAAAATAGAACCCAAAATCACAACAATGGCATGATCTATAAGACCTGCAACAAGACGATCTCCCAAACTTGCTGACTGTAATTGACTATTATTATTTTGAGAATCTAAAAAATTAAAATTTGACATATTTATTAGTATTTATTTTTAAAAAAATCAAATATAAGATTTTTATGTAATTGAAGAAATTTAAAAACAAATTTATCAAGATATAAGATTGACTTAAAAAAATGGAAGAGTATTTAAAACTTTTTAAAAAACAACCTTAAAAGATAAATAATCAAGGGATTAAAGAAGTTGAAATGCCTATAACTTTAATGTAAAAATATAACATTACAAATTTCCTATATAAACTTTCCAATAAACAATTAATTTTCTTGTAACATTTTAAGACCTTTGTGTTATAATATTAAAAAAGTACATTTTTCAACACAAATTCACAATCAAAATGAACAAGTTTTTTACCCTTTTCGCATTAGCGATCATCTCTTTATTGTTTACCAACTGCGGTAAAGTAGATGAAGTAAACCCTCAAACTGCCATTATTAACAAATGGACAATCGACAAAATAATAGTAAAATCAGGCTCTGAAACTTATACAGTACCGCTTAGTTCTGCCAAAAATGTTAATATTGATATGTTTACTATCGATACTGACGAAATCACATTTAAAGCTGATAGTAATTTAAACTATTTAGAATCAGGAAAAATAAAAAATGGAAAATGGTTTTTGTCAGAAAACAAAAAAGAATTAAATATGCTAGATAGTTACAATTACAAATATAATGCAACAATAGCTATTAGTGATGATTTTCTAACTCTTTATGGCAAATCAATTGACCCAGGAAAAAGAAGTTTTACATACGACGAGCAAGTAATGTATGATGAAATATTCACAGCACTTTATTCAATAAATGTATACAAAAGCGACATTGAAGGGCAAAGATTTTTACAATTAGGAGTTCAGTACAAAAAGAACTAAACAAAACTATAAATGTCTAAAATAAAATTATTTACAATAGTAATTTCATTATTTTGTTCACATCTATTTGCTCAGAAAATAGATGTGGACAGAATGAAATACACTGGTCAATTTCTACATTTGCCTACCAACCCTTTTCCTTTAGAATATACTACTTATTCTACTATGTTTACGGTAAGAGCAATTGATATTGACAGAATAGGATACGATATAGGCCCCAAACAATTGGAAGCCAAACAACTTAACATACCTGGCTACAAAAAACTTACAGAAGGTGGACACTTTATAATAAAAGTATTGATAGATGGTTACAGAACATCAACCCCATCTTTTAAAACTTATGAAGAAAAATATAAAGATAATAACGGTGTAACTCGCACAAATTATACTTATGGATTAACGTTCAGATACGCAGTACCCATCACTTATGAAATATTAGATAGCGAAGGAAACGTTCTAAGAGACGGACTTATAAATGGTGGTGGATCAGAGCAATTGTATTCTTCTCCTGTGTTTAATTCTTCTTATCAATTAGATGAATACTGGAAAGAAAAAGGATATGCAATCAAAGACAAAACCATAAGAGATTTTATAATAGGAAGTATTACAGATTTTTCTAATACACTCAAAAATGAATTGGGCTATTATGAAGACAAATCTTACATGCATTTATGGGCAACTGATTCGCCCAAACATCCAGAACATTTAGAGTTTTTAAAAAACTGTAGTGAGACTAAAATGCAACTGGAATTCATGACAGTTGAAGAACCGTTGAATGCAGAAAAAATCAAAAAAAATATCAGTTATTTTGAAAGCATATTAACAAAATATACTGCTGATGAAAAAGCTGATAAAAAACTTAGGTTTGCAGCTTGGTACAATTTGGGATATATATATTATTGGCTTGAAGATTTCGACAATGCAATACGTTGCGGTGAAGGTCTTATAATGAATGATTACGACAAATTAGACGGAAAATTCATAAACGATTTAAGTTTGAGTGGCAAAAAACTAATGGCAAAGTCAATCTTAAAATCAAGACATTACCGTAGAGATGTAAGCAATGCCTCAGCACCTGTTCTCTCAGCAAAAAGAATGGAGGAAATAAAAACCAACGAAAGACTGAAAGCAGAGGAAGAATTGAGAGCCGAATCTCGTAGATTGGATGACGAAAACAGAAGACAAGCACAAAGTCAAACCCAACAAGCACGTTCAAATATTTTAGACTTAGATCAAGTTTTTGGTTCAAAAAAAAGAAAAGAAGAAAAACAGAAAGCTGAAGAAGAAAAAATTGCTCAAGAAAAAGCAATAGATGATGCTAAAAACACTTCAAAAACTACCAATGAAGATGCAAAAGCAACTCCAATTGCTGCTCCTGTTGCAAAAGATATAATAGATTTGAGTTTTGCAAATTTCATCAATTCTATGAACGAAACACTTGCCAACTATCAGTTTCTGAAAAAAGCAAACAATGACGAAATATGTGCTGGCGAAATTGCTGTTGAGTTTAAAACACAATACAAAAAATTCAAAAAATTGCATGAAGGTTTAAAAACCAAATTCAATGCTACTGCTAACCAAGATTTAAAAACATTGCTAGATAGTTACGAAAAACTGATTAGTTCGGAAGCTATGGTAATGTATGCTACTAGTTTGAGCAAAAGTCAATGCCAAGAGATAATGTCTAAAGAAGTAGTCAATCTTAAGCAGTTAAACAATAAATGTTTGATGCATTTTACGAATGTAAATGAAGATAAAGTTGCTGTTTTGACAACGTTATCGCAGTTACAAAAAACGTTGAAATACGCATCTTACGAATTGAATGATGAAATCAAATGCATACAACAGTCTTATGATTTAGCTACTCTTAGTTTCAATAAATTGAAAACTTTGAATAGCAAACCTAATCTAAGTGCTGCTGATAAAGTAGAATTAAATAAAATTATTGACCTTTATGCACCACTTTTCCAAGGCAAATATTCGTTAGTTAAAGAAGAAGTTTATGTTAAAAAAATAAACGATATCACTGATAACCAATATCCAACTTTGGTAAACTCTTTGGTGAAATACTAGTCAAATTCAATATCGCAAAAAAAGGTTGCTAATGGGCAACCTTTTTTTGTTTGTAAGCTTTTCTGCCTAAGCCAAAAATAACATAAATAACTAGTAACAAAACACTTACACTGTAAAGTTCTCTTATTAAACTCAGCTACAACAAGTAATAAACGGAATAGTGCTTATCGTTTTAATTTAAAAAAAAATACATTCAAAATCGTATTTTAAAAACTGAAAATCAAACATTTCAGACAGCATTAAAACATGATTTTCGTAGCTTTTTGAACCAATCTTTGTCCATACAAGGTCTTTCTACAAATAGGAAAAAAATAGACGATATTCCCATTATCAACAGTAGCAAGATTAATGAATAAATAGAAACATCAACAAATGTATATTTCGAGAATGAATATTTCAAGAGATAATTTCCAAACATGCTTATAATAGGAAAATGTAGCAAATAAATCGAATAACACATGCCGCCTATATTTGTTATTAACTTTAAAGATAAAAATTTGAAAATTTTATGGAATAAAATATAATAGTACAAAAAGAATATGCAAACTATTTGAATCAACTCCCACATAAATAATAGTGTATTTGAGTCGAAATCTTGCTTTTCAAAAAGCCAAATTGTCAAAAATAAAAACAATCCAATAAGAAAATCGTATTTTTTAAAAGGTAATAAAAGTTGTTCGGAAATATATAAATCAGCAAGGAGAAAACCCATTAGAAAAAAATGAAAATAATTTAGCAAACTAATAAAATGCAGAGAATTAAAATAGAAATGAGTTAAAAAAAGAAACAAAATAGCCATTAACAACAAAGTGATACGTCTTATAAATGATGATTTTATAGAAAAAACATACGCTAATAAAGGTGCAAGAATATAAAATTGTATTTCGATTTCTAAACTCCAAGTAACGCCATTTAAATTAGGCAAAGTACTCAAAGGAATAAAATTGTGAGAGTAAATAATCGAATAAAAAAAACTCTCCATGCCTGTTTCTAAAGAAATAGTTTTAGCTACATATACAGCACCAAACAAAAGGATGGTCATGACAAGAATATATGGTGGTTCTAATCTTGTTAATCTTCTTAAAAAATAATTTTTAATACTAACTGGATTTCCATTTCTAAGATGGAATTTTGCGAATGGTATACCTAAAATAAAGCTACTGATTACAAAAAAAAGAGGAACGCCTAAATGACCGTGCGAAAGCAAATGTTTCAAAAAAGAAAAGTCTATAGCGTCAGAGTCATGATTTATATTTTTTGCACTTAAAAAACCGCTTAAATGGAATAAAACAATACTGGTGATAGCTATAAACCTTAATCCGTCTATTTCGGGTATAAAATTCCCCGAAGATACAATTCGCTTAAACGATAATTTCATTAATACAATCTCTTTAAAAAATTCTCTATGCGTTAAGAACCAAACAAAATCATAAACAAGGCTAATAAATTTATATTTACAAAATTCCAGCAATGTTTAACCCTCTATATATTTGTTATTAAAAGTTTAAAAATAAGTTGATTTACAATTTTTATAGATTTACAACAAATACAAATATACAAAAGCATTCTAGTATTATTTTAAGCCTCAAAAACAATAATCATTTCAAAGACATTCTAATTCCAAAAAACATTCGTAAACCTTGCATAGGGGCGTACACATAAGATGGGTCAAAACTAAGTGCATAAGGGTTTGAGGAATTGGCAACAATTTTACCATTTGAATCGGTTTGAATTTTTCTGTCGAATGGGTCGTCTGACCGTGCTATTATGAAAGGGTTTCTTTCTTTTGAAGGAGTCCAGTTCAATAGATTTTTTACTCCACCGTATATTTCTAAGTTTTTAAATTTAGAGTATACCAATTGTACGTTTTGAATACTCCACCATGGCGAAAATGGCTTTCGTGGATCTAAACCACCCAAAGTAGGCAAACGCATAGGGCCATGTAAATTACCTGTATAATCAATTGCCAAATGCATTTTAGAGAAAGCATAAGATATAGCCCAAGTACCAGAAAAATTTTCGGAAAGTAGCTGTTGCTGGCTTAACCCGTTTTCGGTGAGGGAATTTTCCATAAGTGTTGCACCCAGCATGCACTTCAAACCACTAGGAAAAGTAATATCTGAATTCAAACTAATGCCTTTACTTTGGGCAAAACCTTGCAAGTTGTCATAAATTATTTTATTGGGGTCGGTTTCAAAGTCGCCTACTATTCTGTTATAAAAATAAGTATAAAATATAGAAGCGTCTAAACCTATGAATTTCCCGCTCACTGTATATATTTTTTTGATGTAGTTAAGGTTAAGATTCAAAGATTTTTCTGGCTTCAGGTTATTCTTAATGTCAACTATTCTTGATCGTGTGAGTGCCGCATGGTCTTCGCTAAAAAGATTGACAACCCTAAAGCCTGTGCCGAAATTAAGTCGAAAAACATTTTGATTATCAAGCGTGAATTTATAAGCAAAACGTGGCGTAAAAATATTCCCATGTACCGAATTATGGTCTAAACGCAATCCTAATAGCATTTTATGTTTATGAGAAAATGTAAATTCATTCTGAAAAAACACACCTGGTAACCAGTTTTGTTGTAGATTATTTTTCTTCACAGATGTATCAACTAAAGCAGTAGCTGGTGTATTGTCGTCGTAAAAAACGCATCTCGCAGCTAGACCCAAAAGTAAATCATTTTTACCTATAGTTTTATCCCAAGTAAGTTGCGAGAAGCCAACCATTTGATCTGCAACAAAAGACGTTGTACCGTAACGACTGTCTTGCAAATGGCGATTAAAAGAGTAAGAAAGCATTATTTTTTCTTTAAAAGGCAATTGATAATTACCTATCAACTCCAATCTTTTGGTATAAATACTTTCGCCATAAATACTATCGCCACCCCTGAAACTTTTATTCCAATTCAACTCTCCACCCCATCGCTCCTCGCCTAAGTACCTAGCTGCTATGCTGAAAGTCTTGTTATTTTTTCGTACAAAATTCCATTTCTGAAAAATTGAAATCCTATTTTGCAAGGTCATATCGGTAAAATTATCGGCATTATTATCGACAATATTATTGAAATTAAAATAGTTTATCCCCGTAAGTACACTGGTATTTGGGGTAACATTCCATTTGTTAGCTATATCAATATTAGCTTCTTGCCAAGAAGTACCTAAAACATCTACAGCCAATGATGGTGCATTTTTAGGATTTTTGGTGATAATATTTATCAAACCACCTACCGCTTCGCTACCGTATAATGAAGAGGCTGGTCCTTTAACTATTTCTATTCGCTCAACCAAAGAATTAGGAATACCTGATATACCATAAACCGTTGATAGACTGCTCACTATGGGCATACCATCTATCAAAATCATGGTATATGCACCTTCTAAGCCATTGATATGAATATCTCCAGTATTGCAAACACTACAATTTACCTGAGGTCTTACACCATTTACATTTTGTAATGACTCAAAGATGGAAGGGGTAGGATTTTTCTTAAAAAAAACGGGCGAATATACTTCTACATTTACAGGGCTGTCTAACCTTTTGCTTGCTTTTTGGGTTCCAGAAATCACTACTTCGTTCAGCGTATTTACAGCACTTGCTAGCTCAACATTCAATACCAAATCTACACCCGATTTTATACTTACATTTTTCTCTAATGTACTGTATTCTAATCTACTAATTTTTATTCTGTAAGTACCAGGTTTGATATTTTCTAGCTTAAAATTACCTAAACTATCAGAAACAGTTCCCCAGTTGGTACCTTGTAACACAATATTTGCATGAGCAACATTTATATTTTGAGATGTAATTTTCCCTGAAATACTTTGCGTTTGAGCTTGTAAAATTGGTAAAAAAGAAAAAGTTAATAATATAAAAAATATTTTTTTCATTTATTTATATTTATTTCAATCAAACAAATATAATAAATTTAGTCAAGACTAAAATATTTTTCTATCAAAACTAATAAATGTTTTATTTAGCTAAAAAATCTAATGGAATTAGAAAATTTGATATTTATTAAATTCTAAAAACTTTATTTATAAAATTTTAATCTAAATTTGTCCTTGAATAACTTCATTAAAAACTAAAAATTCTTCAACAAAATGTCAAAATGCACTAAAAACCTTTTTTTAGTTGTGCTTCTGCTTGTATATTACTGTGCGGTTTTTTCTCAAACAAAAAACACTAACTTGCCAAAGCGTTCTGAAACGCAAACAAAACACAATTTCAAACCAAAAAAGAGCAAAATTATGCCACAAAAAAATACATCTTTGAAAACAGAAACAGACAAACTGATCATCTTACAAATGATGTTTCATCTTTGGGGAAACAAAAATACCAACAATATAGAAAATGGTACACTCAAAGAAAATGGCGTAACCAAATTCGGCGATATCAGTGACTTGGCTCTCAAAAAATTACAAAAATTTGGCTATACTCACCTCTATATGACAGGGCTTTTGGAACACGCTACCAAAGAAGACTTCAGTGATATAGGTATTCCAAAAGACAATCCTGAGGTGATAAAAGGACAATGTGGCTCGCCATTTGCCATCAAAGACTATTATGACGTAAATCCATTTTTTGCAGATAAACCTGAAAAAAGAATAGAAGAATTTGAGCAAATGCTCCAAAGAATACACGCTAACGACTTGAAATTGATAATGGATTTTGTACCCAACCATTTGGCAAGGGTATATAAGTCAGACATGAAACCTAATAAAGTAGTAGACTTTGGAAAAAATGACGATACCAGCAAACAGTTTGACCCCAATAACAATTTTTACTATTTATCTGAAGAGTTTACAGTGCCAATAGAGGCTGTAAACAAAGAAAAAAACGCTATTCACTTTCAAGAAAAACCAGCCAAAGTATCTGGAAATGATGTTTTTACAGAAAAACCTAACATCAACGATTGGTACGAAACTGTGAAACTAAATTACGGTGTAGATCATCAAAATTTCAGGCAAAAACACTTCGACCCAACACCAAATACTTGGCTAAAAATGACCGATATTTTAAAATATTGGGCGAGTAAAGGTGTAGATGGCTTCAGGTGCGACATGGCAGAAATGGTACCTTACGAGTTTTGGCAATATGCCATAAAAGAAGTAAAAAAGAAGTACCCAAAAACTATTTTTATAGCCGAAATTTACAATCCAAAAGCATACCACGATTATATTAAAATAGGCGGCTTTGACTATCTATACGACAAAGTAGGGCTATATGATGGGCTCAGAAAACTAGTTGGTCAAAAACACGATGCCAATACCAGTGACATTACCGCTGTGTGGCAGCATGAGTCTGGCGATATTAGCCAACATATGTTGCGATTTTTGGAAAATCATGACGAAATAAGAATCAATTCCAAAGAATTCTCTAACAACAATCCTTTTGCAGCTATTCCTGCCATGGTGGTTTCTGCAACTTTACACGCTGGGCCAGTGATGTTGTATTTTGGACAAGAGCTGGGCGAAACAGCTTTTGACAAAGAAGGCTTTAACCAAGCAGACGACCGTACCACCATGTTTGATTTTTGGGGTGTAAAAACTCACCAACAATGGATGAACAATGGCAAGTTTGATGGGGCTGGTCTGAACAACGAACAATTACAATTGCAAAGTTTTTACAAAAATTTATTAGGTTTTAGCCAAGAAAACAAGGCAATCTACAAGGGTAATTTTTTTGATTTACAATACGCTCAAAACTATCAATCCAAAAAAATTTATAGCTATATAAGATATACCAAAGATCAAAAATTATTATTTGTCTGCAATTTTGACCAAAATGATGAAAAAGAATTCCATCTAAACATCCCTCCCCTAGCTTGGGGAATGATGGATATGACTTCGCAGTCAAGATTCAAAATAAAAGAAACTTTTAGTAAAGAAAACCAAGACAAAAATCAAATATCGGTAAATTCAGAAAATCACTTGCAAATTAAAATACAAGCAAATACCGTTTTAGTAATAGAAATTAAAGACAAAAAATAAGCAACAAAATTCATCAATCAAACTAAAAAAAAAATGTTAAAAATCAACAAACCCTTACTCAGCCTATCTCAAATAATCAATATGAGTGTAGGCTTTTTGGGTATTCAGCTCGGCTTTGCCTTACAAAATGGAAATGCCAGTAGAATACTACAAACTTACGGTGCAGACTTGGAAGAACTACCCTTGTTTTGGCTCGCTGGACCACTCACTGGAATGATTGTCCAGCCCATTATCGGACATTATTCTGATAATACTTGGACAAAGTTTGGACGAAGAAGACCATTTTTCTTGGCTGGAGCTATACTTGCCGCCATCGCATTGATTTTTTTACCAAATGCTTCATTTCTTACAGGACTTATGGCACCTATGCTGGTAGGAGCTGTATTTTTGATGTTTTTGGATGCCTCATTCAATATTGCCATGGAGCCTTTCAGGGCTTTGGTTGCCGATAATCTTCCTAGCCAACAAAATACAACTGGTTTTTCGGTTCAAACCGTTTTGATAGGTATTGGTGCTGTAGTAGGTGGTTTTTTACCTCAAATTTTAAATAAATGGTGGGGCGTTTCTAATGTTTCTACTAATGGAAATATTCAAGACAATGTAGTATATTCTTTTTATATAGGATCAGTTATGTTGCTGTTAGCTATATTATGGACGGTATTTACTACCAAAGAATATTCACCCGAAGAACGTAAAAATTTTGGTGTTGAAACGAATGAAGAAAACGCCAACGCAAGTATTTTGGATATTTTCAAAGATTTTGCCCGTATGCCTAAAACCATGCTTCAGCTGGGTTTAACGCAATTTTTCAGTTGGATTGCGTTGTTTTCGATGTGGGTATATTTTACGCCAGCCGTGGCTCATCATGTGTACGGATTAGCTATCGACGACAGTAAGTCTGTTGCTTATAATAATGCTGGCGATTGGGTAAGTTCGCTTTTTGGTATTTATAATGGCGTGTCAGCTGTTTTCGCTTTGAGCTTACCCAGTATTGCAAAAAAGTTTGGCAAAAAAGCTACGCATTCGTTTTCTTTGATAGCTGGCGGAATAGGACTTTTGTCTATCTTCGTGATCAAAGACCCCAATATGCTTGTTTTCAGCATGGTAGGTATAGGTATTGCCTGGGCAAGTATCTTGGCAATGCCATATGCCTTATTGGCAGACAGTGTTCCAGCCAAAAAAATGGGCATTTACATGGGTATATTCAACTTTTTTATCACTTTCCCACAAATCGTAAATGGTCTTTTGGGAGGTAGTATTCTGAAATATGTTTTCAATGGCAACGCCGTATATTCTATAGTTATGGCGGGTGTTTTCATGCTTTTGGCATCAGCTTCTGTATGGCTGGTTGAGGAAAAAAGGTAAATTAATTTTGCTTTTAAAAATCATTAAGTAAAACGCTGTTCAAAACGAACAGCGTTTAATTTTGAATCAAAGTGTAGGATTTAAAAATATTATCGTAATATTGCAATATAATAATAAAAATGGGAGCAAGCAAAACAGAACATTTTACCGACCAGCAAAACCAAATGGCTACTATTTTCAAAGCATTGGGG
>JAGNSI010000211.1 GCA_017988135.1 Pseudarcicella sp. | reverse complement strand
CAACATGAAAAAAATATACACTTTATTTTTGGGTTTATCCCTTTTGGCTTGCTCAGACGAGCAACAGGTTTTGCTAGATGATATAAAAGGCAAATGGAAAATTACTTCTTTAGAGCTTTATAAGCGTACAGAATCCAGTACGCCAGATTCTGTGGTAGACAAATCTGTTAATAGATTCCTAGATTTTCAGCAATGTGATAGCGATGATTTAAACTCAAGGGTGTACGCCTGTGTTTGTTACTATACCGAAGGCAATAATCGTTTCACTCTAAGTTATGGAACAATCATACAACCGTCTGGAGCTGGGCAATCTATCAATTTGGGCCCTACTAAAGAAGGGCCAGTTAAAGGCAATCCAGAATGGGATAAAGTGGCAACAGGATTGATGAGGAATTTTACAACTGTAACCAAAACCTCCAATAAAATAGAGATGATAGCACCCGAGCGTGGTATATTTTCTGATACTACCTATCAAAAGGTAAAAATGGTGCTTAGTAAACAATAGTATTATTAAAAATTCTACCCCTTAAAATGTTTTTTATGAGAAAAAAATGTTTGATTTTGTTTTTATTAGCCTACGTTAGGCTTGCTTCTGCACAAACTACCACCATAAGTGGCTACGTAAAAGAAGCCGAAACAGGTGAAAGTATTGCCGCTGCCACTGTAATGCTGGAGGGAAGCAATAAAGCCGTGATGACCAATAAATATGGTTTTTATTCTATCAGTTTTCAAGCTCAAAACAATGCTGTATTGGTAGCAAGATGCTTGGGTTTTCAAGAAAAAAAAGAAATTTTGGCTGGTGCTACTACACTAGATTTCTTGTTGCAAAGCCAAAGCAAAGAGCTAGATGAAGTAATGGTAACAGCCCCAAAGTACCAAAAATTGTCTAGCACCGAGCAAATGAGCCAAATAGCAATATCTACACGCCAGATAAAAGAGATACCTGCATTGTTAGGCGAAAAAGATGTACTGAAAGTATTACAACTATTGCCGGGTGTACAAAAAGGTAGTGAAGGAAATGTAGGCTTGTATGTACGTGGAGGTAGTGCAGACCAGAATTTATTGATCCTAGACGATGCGGTAGTGTATAATGCCAATCATCTTTTTGGATTCTTTTCGGTTTTCAATGGCGATGCCATCAAAAATACCACCCTCACCAAAGGAGGATTTCCAGCGAGGTACGGAGGTAGGTTGTCGTCGGTGGTAGAAATGCAAATGAAAGAGGGCAATAAATACAAAACCGAAGGAGAAGTAGGTATAGGCTTGCTTTCAAGTAGGCTTACCTTGGGAGGTCCACTCAAAAAAGGCGTAGCATCTTATTTGATAGCGGCCAGAAGAACTTATTCAGACTTGATAATTGGCTTGGCATCCGACAACTCTCCCAGTATTTACTTTTATGACCTCAATGCCAAAGTAAATTACGATTTTGGGCATAAAAATAAATTGTTTTTAAGTGGTTATTTTGGTAAGGATGTTTTTAGTTTTGATGCTCTAGACTATCAAAATATAAAAGAAAGTGATGGCTTCAAATGGGGAAATAGCACCGCTACTTTACGTTGGAACCATGTGTTTGGTGCCAAAGTATTTGCCAATACTTCATTATTGTTTACCAATTATCATTTTAAGGTGTACAACGAAGAGAAAAATGATATTACTCAAAAAGTTTTTACAAAAGATTTTTCTTCCCAAATTACAGACATTGGTTTGAAGTCTGACTTTGATATCAATTGGCATGATAAACATAGTCTAAAGTCTGGTTTTCAGTGGGTAAGTCATACTTTTAGCCCTAATGCTTATGTGTACGAAAATCAGTATTTAGATAGCTTACAAGTGGTAGAAAACAAAACTACAGGTATAGAATCTAATTTTTATGCAGAAGATACTTGGAAACCAAACTCAAAGTTAAGCTTGAATATGGGTTTTAGGTTAGCCCTATTTGGACTGCAAGCAAAGACCTTTTTTTTTGTAGAACCACGTATGTCGGTAAACTACAAGTTGAATGAGCATTCGTCATTAAAAGCTTCGTACTCAGTGATGAATCAATACTTACATTTACTATCCAACTCAGGTATTGGCTTGCCTACAGATTTGTGGGTACCTAGTACCGAAAAAATAGCTCCACAGCATGCCAAACAATGGGCATTGGGCTATGCCAACGATTTAGAAAAGCATCATCTCAATTTTACAGCTGAGCTATATTACAAAAAATTGGAAAATATTATTGCTTATAAAGATGGAGCAAGTTTTCAATTATTAAATGTAAAGCCCAATGCCGAAAGAATAAGTCAGGTAGATTGGCAAGAAAACGTAACTTCGGGTAAGGGGGAGTCTTATGGTTTAGAATTGTTTTTGCAAAAACAAACGGGCAAGCTCAACGGTTGGGTTGGCTATACGCTTTCGTGGACAAAATACCAGTTTGCTGAACTAAATGATGGTAAGTTTTTTTATCCTCGTCAAGACAGAAGACACGATTTGTCGATAGTAGGTATATACAAGATTACTCCAAAAATTAATTTTTCTGCAACATGGATTTATGGCTCAGGGGCTTTTATGCGAATACCAGTCGCAAACTATACTTTGAGGGCATTTTCAAGCCAGTCTACCAATGGGCTGTACTCAGAAGATAGAAGAACGGTAACACGTTATACACAAAGAGACGAGTTTAGGGCTGCGCCGTATCATCGTTTAGATTTGGCATGCCAATTCCATAAAACCAAGAAAAAAAATAAAGTACGTACTTGGGAAATAGGCATATACAATGCTTACAATCGTGTAAATCCTTTTTATTATGAATATGGTATCAAGGGATTTGAGGGTATGTATCCGCCAAGTGATACCAAAGAAAAATTGCTCAGAAAAGGTATTGCCCCCATTGTTCCATCTATTACTTACCAATTGAAATTTTAAATGTATGTTGAAAAATATTTTATTATTTAGCTTTATTGCTTGTTTATGGGCATGCGAAATGTCGGTAGAAGAACCCGATTTTCGAAAGACTGATATGCCCTATATTTTGTGTTTTATATCACCAACTGATACGGTATATTCGGCTACATTTAATCATTTTAGAAGGGATTTTGGACAAAATGAAGACTTAGAAGCCTATAATGCTAAGTTTCAAAAAGTAAAAGTATTTCTTACAGATGGCATAGATACTTTAGAGCTAAAAAACAAAGAAAACGACAAAAATGTATTTAGCGTCAAACCTGCTAAACTGAAAGTACAGAGGGCTGGTAGGTATACCCTTCTTATAAAAATGGAGGACGGCAATATAGCAAATGCAGTATGTGTAGTACCCAACAAAGATGTAGATTATAATTCTATACAGTTTATTGAGCAGAAGCCTTTGAATGAATTTTGGAATCAAATAAAGATGAAGGCCTATATTTTACGCTGGGACGACCCCAATCCTGAAAAAAGGAATTATTATGCAC
>JAGNSI010000210.1 GCA_017988135.1 Pseudarcicella sp. | reverse complement strand
GTTGTTGATTTACAAATATTTCGGATTTCATTATTACAGCAATAAGCTAATTAGAAGCCGCAGCTGGGAAAATAAATTACTTGGTATTTATCATTATCAAATATTAGAATACAAAATCAAAACTGGTTATATAAGACCTAATATTTATGTGAAGAATAAATTTTTGAAGTCAAATGCACTAATTGCTGTAATTTCACTTTCTGATCAAAAATTTGATTTTTTAAGTAATTACAAGAAAAAAATATCTACTGCTGACGAGCTTAAAATTCTTGATATAATTTATCAAAAAAAATCCTCATTACCCCAAAAAATAAATGAATGGTTATATAATGAAAACACTTCTATAACCATATTAGCAATTAAATTAATGATTAGATATAGAGAATCCCTAAATATTTCTCAAATCACCTACTTATTAAGTCACTCAGACAAAACGGTACGAAAAGAAACCTTGCTTGCTATCAGAAATTTATATGTAACGGAAGCGAATAGCGTTTTGATAGACTATTACAACACTGAAATTCATAAAAGAAATAAAATTTCTGCTCTAAAAACATTTGGAGCTGTGGGTAATACCGAAACTAAAAATTTTATTTTGAGTCTACTTCAAGAAGAAAAAGATTTAGAAGTGAAATTTGAAATGGTTCATTGTATTCATAAAATAGACAGGAACTTTTTCAAAAACTATACAGTAAAAGATGAATCCGAAAATGACATTGTTAGTAGAATTGTTTTACATGTTAATAATCCATACTTAAATTGAATACACTAGAAAACATCATAAAAAACTACGAAATTTATATTTCTTACTATTCAATAAGTTATATTATTTTCTATTTAGTTTTAGCCATATTATCTTGGACAGCAATCAAGAAATATTATAAATCTAAATACTTCTTATTAAAAGAAATATTAGTTAAATCGAATCATGCTATTGGGGTTTCTATTATTGCTCCCGCATTCAACGAAGAAGCTACTATTGTATACAATGTCAAATCGTTACTCTTTCAGGAGTATCCTAAATTTGAAGTTGTTATTGTAAATGATGGAAGCACCGATACTACACTCGAAAAATTAATCCATGAATTTAGTCTTGTAAAAGTTGATTTCTTTTATCAGGAAAAAATAATAACACAAACCGTAAGAGGCCATTACAAATCAACTAATCCTATATATGCTAAGCTTTTAGTTGTAGATAAAGAAAACGGTAAAAGTAAAGCTGATGCATCAAATGCAGGTATAAATTCGGCAAAGTATGGTCTTTTTGTCTGTACTGATGTGGATTGTATTTTAAGAAAAGATACTATTTCAATGCTGGCAAAACCTTTCATCGAAAACACTGAAAAAGTAATTGCGACAGGAGCAGCTATACGAATTTCAAATTCATGCGAATTTAAAGATGGCATGCTCTACAAATCTCATTTTCCTGACAACCTTTTTGCTAGATTTCAAGAACTGGAGTACATACGCTCTTTCTTATTTGGGAGAATGGCTTGGAGTAAAATAAATGGGTTACTTCTTGTTTCTGGTGGTCTCGGAATGTTTGACAAGGAAACGGTCATCGAAGCTGGTGGATATTGGCACAAATCTCTTGGGGAAGATATGGAGCTGATAACACGAATGAGAAAACTCATGCATGAGAAAAAAGAAAAATTCTTAATAATTTACATCCCTGAATCGCTTTGTTGGACAGAAGTTCCTGCAAGCAGAACGGTGTTTTTAAGGCAGCGTGTGCGCTGGGCTCGAGGGCTAATCCAAACTCTATATTTACATAAAAACGTCTTTTTTAATCCAAAATATGGAAAAACTGGACTCTTAGTTTTCCCTTATTATTTCTTTTTTGAATTTGCGGTTCCTGCCATAGAATTTGTTGGATTGCTTGTATTGCTATTAGATTTCTTATTTTTCAAGCTGAATTATCATTTTTTACTAATTGGAACCTCATTTGTGTATCTGTTTTATATTACAATTACACTAGTTTCTGTGTTATTAGATCAGTTGATATACAAGCATTATACTGGAATCAAAGAAGTGCTTATTTTAATAGTTATGGTGTTTATCGAACCTTTTGTTTTTCACCCATTAAACGTGTATGCTTCCATTAAAGGATATTGGCATTTCTTTAACCAAAAAGAACAAAATTGGGGGACACAAGTTCGACAAGGTTTTAACATTTCAACAGAAAATTCATGAAAAAAGTATTATTTTTTATTTTGTCCGCTTTTATGTTTAGCCTAAATACTTCTGCTCAAAAAATTGATACGGATAGTTTATTGGTAAAAACATCTTATGAATTAAATACAAACAAAAATTACGAAAAAGCGATACAGATGGGGCACTTAGGCATCAAAAAAGCTCCTGATTATCTTGATTTTCATTTGATTTTAGGACGAAGCTACATGTTAACTAAACAAGCGGATAGCGCCCGTTTTTATTTGAATCATGTTATAGACAAAAACCTCAAATATAAAGATGCTTTTTTATATTTAACTAAATTGGAAATTGACGAAAAAAATAGTCCAAATGCAAATGCTACTGCGGACAAAGCATTGCAATTTTATCCAGAAGATAAAGATTTTTACATCTTAAAATTACAAGCAATATCTTTAGAAAATGAGGATGAAAAAACGGTTTCTTTTCTTACTAATTTGACTAAAAAATATCCAACCGATTCTGATTTACAACAGCAGTTGATAGAATTAAAATATAAATCTGTTTCAGATCGTCTTGGTTTAAATTATAACA
Organism: Pseudarcicella sp.; assembly: GCA_017988135.1. Classification (GTDB taxonomy): domain Bacteria; phylum Bacteroidota; class Bacteroidia; order Cytophagales; family Spirosomataceae; genus JAGNSI01. The sequence goes on along the minus strand of JAGNSI010000210.1, from coordinate 725 downwards.
TAACCACTTTTGACAGAGATGGAATTGGTCCTTGGCATTTGTTAGGAATACAATATGTAAGGGAACGTAAAAAATTATCGCTTATAGGAAGGCTAAATTATGCTGATAGACATTCGTTAGGTAGTAGCATTAATTCAGGTGTTCAATATGAACTTGAAACGTATTTTAAGAATAATAAAAAAAGTTATTCTAATGCAAATTTATCTTTTAGTAGCGCCACAGTATTTCCTAAATTAAGGCTTTCATATTCATATTATCATAATTTCAACAAAGGTTGGGAAGGTGATATTGGTATGCGATATACAAAAACAACAGACAAAAATTTATACGCTGGTGTTGTTGGACTTAGTAAATACATAGGTTCTTATTGGTTGAATTTCAAATCATATTGGCAATCAGATGAAGACAAAATACATCCTGCATTTACTGCCACTGCCAGATATTATTTTGACACCAAATATGATTATTTCACAATATTAGCAGGATATGGAACATCTCCTGACGAAAGAACTTTGTCCGATCAATTGCAACAACGAATCGCTTTAAATTCATATCGAATTGGTGTTGGATATTATAAAATTTTATTTGATCATTTCTGCACTGGCATACAAACAGGACTTAATCATCAAGAATATATCCCAAAAAATTTTCAAAACGAAATTGATTTATCTGTTTCTATCCAATATAAATTTTAAAAACAACATTAAACAAGAGCAATCTATTAC
>JAGNSI010000209.1 GCA_017988135.1 Pseudarcicella sp. | reverse complement strand
ATACATATCAACGAAATGGGAAATAATAGATTCAAATATCTATTGGAACAATTCAAGCGTGGCGATGTTTACCATAGTGATAGCTTGATTTTAGATCGTAAAATTTTGTTCAGTCTGACTTCAAAATATTTAGCTACGCCAATGGAAATTTCACAAGGAGGTGGCGTATTTCGTTCTGCTAATATTGTATATAACTCTGAAGATGATAAAGCTATAAAAGCGGTTAATGAACACGTTTTGAAAGGTTTTGGATTAAAACATGGTGCGGCACATACTGAATTTATAAAATGTAAAGAAGATGGTAAAATCTATTTTCTGGAAACATCATCCCGAGTTGGTGGTGCGCATATAGCCGAAATGGTAGCTGAAGCTTCAAATATAAATTTATGGAAAGAGTGGGCGGCAATTGAAGATTCTTTGGTAAAAGAAACTAAGTATATACTACCTAAAGTAAAAAAAGAATATGCTGGAATCGTCTTAACCTTATCAAAATATCAACATCCTGATTTATCCTCTTTTTCTGATCCAGAAGTTTGCTTTAGAGTTCCACTCGATTATCATGCTGGATTAATTGTTAAATCAGACAAGCAAGAAAGAGTTTTAGAACTTTTAAATACCTATTCCGATAGATTCGTAAATGATTTTACAGCCATTGTAGCACAAAATAAAGTTTCTAATTTGCACTAATTTTCTGATTTTACAAAAAATCAATTTCAGATTTATAAATAAAAAATACATGAAAAAACAACTTCTTATTCTTTGTATTGCATTTCTTTCGGTCACTTCTATGAATGCACAAGGCTTACTTTCAAAATCAAATGTTGTATTTACAAGGCAAGATACTTTACGTGGAAGTATTACAAAAGAAAGAGTTTGGTGGGATGTCAAAAAGTACCATTTAGACATTAAAGTAAATCCTTTAGATAGCACTATTACAGGATATAACACTATTCAATATAAAGTATTGAAAGAATATGATAAAATGCAAATAGATTTACAAAATCCAATGGAAATCTATAAAGTAATTCAAGATGGTGTAGCATTAAAATACACTAGAGAAGGAAATGCTTTTTTTATTGAATTAGTTGCATCCCAAAAAATCGGACAAACTAAAGAATTAATTGTGTTTTATGGTGGAAAACCAAAAATTGCTGTGAGACCACCTTGGGACGGAGGAATTACTTGGAAAAAAGATACTAATGGAAAACCATTTATTGCTTCCTCCTGTCAAGGTTTAGGTGCCAGCGTTTGGTGGCCCAACAAAGATCACATGTACGATGAAGTCGAAAATATGCTTATCAGTGTGAATGTTCCTAAGGGATTAATGGATGTTTCAAACGGTCGTTTGCAAAGTGTAAAGCATTTAAAAGACGGAACAACAACTTACAATTGGTATGTTTCAAACCCTATTAACAATTACGGTGTAAACATAAATATAGGAGATTATGTTTCTTTTTCAGAAAAATTCAAAGGAGAAAAAGGTGATTTAGATTGTAGTTACTATGTACTAAGAGATAATTTAGCCAAAGCAAAAACTCAATTCAAAGACGCTACTCGCATGCTTAAAGCCTTCGAATATTGGTTTGGACCTTATCCTTTTTATGAAGATAGTTATAAATTGGTAGAAGCTCCTTATTTAGGTATGGAACATCAAAGCAGCGTCACTTATGGCAATGGATATCAAAACGGTTATAGAGGTAGAGATTTGAGCGGAACAGGATGGGGTTTGAAATTTGATTTTATAATCATTCATGAATCGGGTCACGAGTGGTTTGCAAATAATATCACATACAAAGATATTGCTGATATGTGGATTCATGAGAGTTTTACAAATTACTCCGAAAGCCTTTTTGTGGAATACTACTACGGAAAACAAGCTGGTTTTGATTATGTAAAAGGAACTAGACAAAATATCGAAAATGAATCAACTATTATTGGTCATTATGATGTAAACAATGAAGGTTCAGGTGATATGTATTACAAAGGTGGAAATATGCTACATACTTTACGCCAAATTGTAAATGATGATGAAAAATGGAGAGGTATACTAAGAGGTTTAAACAGTACTTTTTACCATCAAACAGTAACGACAAAACAAATTGAAGACTATCTGAGTCAACAAGTTGGTATCGATTTAAATCCGTTTTTCAATCAGTATTTACGTGATATCAGAATTCCAACTTTAGAATACTGTTTCAAAGATGCACAACTTAGTTACAAATGGGCTAATTGTGTTCCTGGATTTAATATGCCTGTGAAAGTAACTGTCAATGGAAATGAAAAACTATTAAATCCTACAACAGAGTGGAGTAGTACTGCTGCTAATGCCGAAAACAACACCCTAGAAGTTGATCCAAATTTTTATGTAGCCAATTTTAATATTTTAAAATAAATTAATTTAAGGTTGTGTTTTTTAATACAACCTTTTTTATATTTTTTTGAATTGAATAGGGTTTTGGCCTACAACCTTTTTGAAAATTCTATTAAAATAGGACAGACTTTCAAAACCACATTCAAAACAAGTTTCGGTTACATTTTTATCCTCTTTCAACAAACGTTTAGCTTGTTCGATGCGATATTGATTCAAAAATTCAGTAAAAGTTAATCGTGTCATTTTCTTAAAATATCGGCAAAAAGCAGCTTTAGACAAATGAGTTAGTGTGCCCATTTCCTCTATTGTTATGTTTCTTTGAAAATTATTCTCAATAAACTTATAGACAACTTTCAATCTGGATTGCTCTTTATTATTATAAAAATTTTCAAAAGCTTCTTCGTGTAAAAAAGTCCTCTCATCAGATGTTGCCAACATTTGAAATAGAGACAATACTTCAATAAACTGTTCAAAGTTTGGTAAAAGATGAATTTTTTTTAAACGTTTACCAACCATTTCTCTCGTGGTTCCATTAAAACAAATTGCTTTTTTTGAATTTTCAAATAATTGATAAATTGCCGAAAGTTCTGGAGTAGTTACAAAATCATTTTTAAAAAAATCTTCTTTGATTTGTAAAACCACTTTTTGGTATTCCGTTCTGATTCCATAATCAAAATTTAAATGGGGAATATTAGAACCTATAAAAACCAAATCAGAACCCTCAAATTCACCTACATGATTTCCTACTCGTCTTGTACCATGTGGCGCTTCAATAAATGTTAATTCAAATTCAGGATGAAAATGCCAATAATAAAAGTCATTTAGTTTAGGATTCACTAAAATTCGGAAAGAACTTCCTGCTAAGCGTTTGATATCTTCAAAAACAATTTTCATATGATTTTATCTTAATTGTCCCCATAAATATACTATTGATTGTTTAAATATAAAAGTAAATGTCAATATAGTACAAATTTTGGTAATTTTTGTTGAAATCCAAGTCGGATTATCCTACTACTTTTGAATTATGAAATTTTAATAACATATCAATATGGAAAACAAGAACCAAACCATGACCCCTACAATGACACCAACAATGGCAACTAATGCTCACAAAGATATTC
>JAGNSI010000208.1 GCA_017988135.1 Pseudarcicella sp. | reverse complement strand
GTTTTAAAGGCTGTTGAAGTAAATAAAATGAGATGGATAGCTACTTCTAAGGGTTTATATTTTTTTGATTTGACCAAGAATAAAAAAAGGCCCTTCAAAACTTATTTTCTCAACAAGAAAATAAGTGCAATTACGATAGATAAGAATAACAATATTTGGGTTGCCGTTGATCGAGAGGGAATCTATGTTTTCAATTTACTTGGAAGGCAAATCAACAATTTCTCAAATAGAGGTTCGGATCTAAAATTAGAAGGAGTGCTGAATTTGTTCTGTGACAGTTCCGGTAGGATCTATTTAGCTACCGAATCTGGTTTTTTTGTGTATACAGCTGATAATAGTTGGATACCTTTTGTTGATTTCACAAAAAACAAAGTAAATACTGGAAAATATATTTTATCCTTTTTTGAAGATGTACAAAAGCAAATTTGGGTTTCTAAGAATCTAGGTATTGATGTATATAGTAAAAATTTAGCATTGCTTTTTTCTATTTCAAGCGCTAAAAAAGAAGATAAAATCAGCAGAACAATCATCACAGGATGTGAGGAAGACGCAGAAGGAAATATTTGGATAGCCACGTTAAGTAATGGGGTTTATAAATACACTAATACTGGTTTTAAACAGTATACAACTGCCAATGGGTTAAGTGGAAATATTATTACTGGAATTACAAAAGATAAACAAAATAGAATTTGGGTAACGAGTAGTACTGGAATTAATATTTTTAATCGTAAGCAAAACCAATTTTACACTTTATCAACCAATGATGGAATATTAGCTGCTGATTATTTTCTTGGTGGGCTTTCAAAAAATGATAAAGGACAAATTTTAGCTGCTAGTTCATTAGGGTTAGTTGTTATTGACGCTGACAATTATTTTATTAATGAAAAAAATGTGTTAGCTAGAATAAATGAAGTAAAAGTAGATGGGCAAAATGTAGAAACGAATTTCTCTAAGCTTCAACTAAATGCGGGATTCAAAACAATCAGTTTTGAATTTGCTTTAAAGGAAGCTTTTCAGCCAGAAAAAATATTTTATCAATATAGAATGGTTGGACTTGATACCAACTGGTATTTATTGTCTGAAGAAAGTAAAATTACCTATTCAAACTTGCCTTCTAAAAACATACGTTTAGAAGTAAGAGCAGCCCAATTGCCGCAAAAATTGGTCAATGCTCCAATAGAGCAACTTTATATAGAGATACATCCGTTTTTTTGGCAGACTACTTGGTTTTGGGTTTTAATGATTATTTTACTGAATGTAGTAACAGCATGGACGATCATTTTTTTAAATAAATATAAACAACAGAAGTTTGCTCAAGTACAACAAAAAATACAAGATGAGCGAACCAGAATAAGCAGAGATTTACACGATAATATCGGGGCTTATACTACAGCATTAATTGCAGGCATTGATCAAATAAAAGGAAAATCAAACGATACAGATGAATTAAATGGTTTAAGTGATTATGCTAAAAGCATTATGGATTACTTAAGAGAGACGATTTGGGTATTGAATCATGAAAAAATTTCTATTGTAGATTTCACCGATCGGTTTAAAAATTATGCGGTAAAAATTGCAAAAAATTATCCACAACTCTCCGTTAATTTTATAACTGATTTGCAAAATGAGCGAGTCCTTACTCCTGAATTATCACTTAATTTATTTAGAATTATGCAAGAAGCTTTGCAAAATGCTTGTAAACATTCTTCTGCAACGGAAATTATAATAGGGTTTATGTCTAACGATACAATTAAATTGTTTGTAAAAGATAATGGCGTAGGCTTTCCGTTTCAGATGGAAGCATCGGGTAATGGTATATTTAATATGAAAAAAAGGGCCGAGGAAATACAATTTGATCTCTCAATAAGTCGGGAATCATCGGGCGGTATCAATATTTGTGTTGCTGAGAAATAAATCAAATGAACTATTTTTTAAGATTGATATAAAATCCATATTTGTAACATGATACGAATTGGTATTGTAGATGATAAGGCAATTAATCGCACCATTGTAAAACAAAAAATAGCTGCATTGGCAGATGCTTGTATTGTTTTAGAGGCCAATAATGGTATAGACTTTCTAGAGAAAATGAGATTACTTGAAGCGGATCAACTTCCACAGATTATTCTAATGGATGTTGATATGCCGCAGATGAATGGAATTGATGCGATAACAATTGGTTCCGTTCAATACCCATCAACCGTTTTTTTAGTCCTAAGTATTTTTGATGATGATGATAAAATATTTGAAGCTATCCAAGCAGGAGCAGTGGGGTATCTATTAAAAGAAGATACCGCAGTAGATTTAGGAGAAGCGATTCAGGAAGCTTTATCGTTTAATGGTGCACCAATGAGCCCGGCTATTGCAAGAAAAACCTTGTTGTGGTTGAAAAATATGCCTGGAATAGCAAAGCAAGTAAAAGAACGAGAGACGGAGATATTAAGTGAGCGTGAAATTGATATTTTAAAATTGATGGTTGAAGGTTTAGACTATAAAAAAATAGCTAAACAACTTTTTATCAGTCCTTTTACCGTAAGGGCTCACACGAGAAAAATTTACGAAAAATTACATGTTCATTCAAAGGCTCAAGCTATTCAACTTGCACACAAATATAAATGGGTTTAGGTGCGGTTAATATTAGTACAAATGTTCTATTGTTAAGATCTATTGTTTATTTCATTTTTGATAAAAATAAACAACCATGTCTTCCAAAATTTTACTCCTAGCAGTTCTTTTTTTTACTTATCAAGCAAAAGCGCAAAATGCTGATATGGAAAAAGCCTTAGCTGATGCAATTGATATTCAGGTAGGTGGAACTTTTGGAAAACCAAGAGTATCTCCAAAAGTAGAAAAACTTGGAATTGCCCAGGTTAGTATTAAATTCAAAACAGTTTCTACTGCAAAACTCAATATTAGTGCAAAGAAACAAGGGTTATTAGGAAAATCTTCTGCTGGGTCTAGAACAGCATCTTCAACTGCATTTTTAAATTTTTCTGATCAAGAAATGGGACCTCAAGACTATCAGGAAATCACCAATCATTTTTATTATACACTACAACGGAAACTGAAGGAAAATGGAATTGATACCGTTGCTTGGAGTAATATTGAATCTACTGATTTTTTTAAAAATGCAGGAGACAATGCCAATGAATTTCCTAAGACAGAGTCGAATGACGAAGATGCATCTGTTACATATAATGCATTTAGAGGAGGTCAAATATCAAATGGTATGGGGTTTGCTTTTTTGAAAATGAAAAGTAATTCTAAAATGTGTGATGCTATTGGGGCACCTACTTTTTTTGCTAATATTGTTTTAGATTTCGTAGATCTTGACATTCAAGGAGGATCTAGTGTTCGTAGTTCTCAGGGTAATAGTTTTGGCGTTGGTGCAAGTACAACCGCTTCTTTTTCTGCAAAGCACAATGCTTTAGCAGATATTGTTATAACCAATTCTTCCAGTTTATTAAGTAATAATAAAGAACAAGCAGAAACTTGGGTTGTTAAGTCT
>JAGNSI010000207.1 GCA_017988135.1 Pseudarcicella sp. | reverse complement strand
CGATATAATTTCAGTTTAAGATTGTATTCAATGGCAGAAAGTAGTGCATTATGAACGTCTCCTTCCACATCTTTTAAGAAGTTTAGTTCAAAAGGGTAATTTCGCTTAAAAGTTGGAGACAATTAAAGGCTAAATTGTTTGGATTTGTAGGATGTCAAATCGTAGAAAAACCTGCCATTGCTAAAATAATATCAAATTCTTCTGATTTTACAGGCACTACAGAGAGTCTCATTTGTTTGATGAGTGCGAAATCTTGTAGTTTTTCTTCGGCTTTCAATTGCTTTAAAGTAACTGTTTGAGGCAATTTCTGAATGGGTTTTAAATCTACTACCACCCAACGTTGGTCTTCTGTGGTGGGGTCTTGATAAAATTCTTTTACCACTTGTGCTAAACCTACTATTTCCAAACCTTCATTGGAATGATAAAAAAACACCAAATCGTCTTTTTTCATAGATTTCAAGTTGTTTCTTGCTTGATAGTTGCGTACACCATCCCAAACACCCACTCCCTGTTGCACCAAATCGTCCCAAGAGTATTTAAACGGCTCTGACTTTACTAACCAATGATTCATTTTACTCAGTTATAATATTTTGTTTTTAATTTAAAGCATTCAAATGTGCCATCAAGGAAACTTTGGGAATTTACTAAAATCTGGTTTTCTTTTTTCTAAGAAAGCATTTTTACCTTCTTTGGCTTCATCTGATAAATAGTATAAAAGTGTAGCATTGCCTGCTAGTTCTTGTATACCTGCTTGACCATCTAGTTCGGCATTGAATGCAGACTTCAATAATCTTAAAGATAAAGGGCTTTTTTCTAATATTTTTTTACACCAAGCTACTGTAGTTTGTTCTAATTGATCTAGCGGTACTACTTTATTGACCAAACCCATTTGAAGAGCATCCGTTGCGTCGTATTGATCGCACAAAAACCATATTTCTCTGGCTTTTTTCTGCCCAACTACCCTTGCTAAATACGAAGCACCAAAGCCTCCGTCAAAAGAACCAACATTTGGACCTGTTTGTCCAAATCGTGCATTTTCGGCAGCTATCGTCAGGTCGCACACTACATGAAGCACATGACCGCCACCTATAGCCCAACCCGCCACCATAGCCACTACTGGTTTGGGAATAGAACGAATTATTTTTTGTAAATCCAACACATTCAATCTTGGTACAGTATCTTGCCCAACGTATCCGCCATGCCCTCTCACCGATTGGTCTCCACCAGAGCAAAAAGCTTTTCCGCCTTCGCCAGTAAGTATGATACAGCCTATTTCCTCTTTGTCTCTACAAATATTCATGGCATCTATCATTTCTGATACCGTAAGCGGTGTAAAGGCATTGTGTACTTGTGGCCTGTTAATAGATATTTTTGCTATTCCTTCGTAAAAAGTAAAAAGAATTTCGTTGTATTCTTTAATAGTTTGCCAAATCATGGTACTTAGTTTTAATTTTTTTACAAAAATAATTTATTATTGATTCTAATTTTATAAAAATTGATTTTTATGTAATTTTCATTAGCTAAATCGCCCCGATTTTATGGTTTCTACCACCGCAGGATCGAGCAATGTAGAGGTATCGCCTAAGTTGGTGGTATCACCTTCTGCAATTTTTCTAAGTATGCGTCGCATTATTTTCCCTGACCTAGTTTTGGGTAAGCCTGTTACAAACTGTATTGTATCGGGTTTAGCAATCGGACTTATAGTTTTGCTTACTATTTGTAAAATTTCATTTTTAAAGTCCTGCTCAGAACCATCCCAATCTGTTTTGTTTGCAATCACAAAAGCATAAATCCCTTGCCCTTTGATATCATGAGGATAGCCAACTATTGCCGATTCTATGACACATGTGTGCATATTGATGGCGTTTTCTACCTCAGCTGTTCCTATTCTATGACCTGAAACATTCAGTACATCGTCTACCCTTCCTGTTATTCTGTAATTTCCGTTATCGTCTCTATATGACCCATCTCCTGTAAAATATAGATTTTTATACATCGAAAAATAAGTATTGATACATCTATCATGGTCATTATAGGTGGTTCTGATGATGCCTGGCCATGGAAATTTTATACACAAATTTCCTGTTACATTGTTTTCGGCAATTTCATTTCCTTGCTCATCTATCAATACTGGCTGAACACCTGGTAATGGCAAAGTCGCAAAACAAGGTTTAGCTTGGGTGATTCCTGCTAAATTGGCAATCATAATCCCGCCAGTTTCTGTTTGCCACCATGTATCGGCAATTGGGCAGTTTGCTTTGCCTATTTGGCGGTGGTACCATTGCCAAGCTTCTTCGTTGATGGGTTCTCCTACTGTACCTAGTTTTTTCAAAGATGTAAGTTTTTTGCCTTTCAGTGGTTCTTCGCCAAAGCTCATCAATGAACGAATTGCTGTAGGAGCTGTGTAAAAAATAGTCACATTATGCTTATCTATTATTTCCCAAAAACGCCCTGCATCTGGATAAGTGGGTATGCCTTCAAACATCAGTGATGTAGCTCCATAGCAAAGTGGCCCATAAAGTACATAGCTATGACCGGTTATCCAGCCAATATCTGCTGTACAAAAATGAATATCGCCCGGCTGGTATTGAAATACATTGGCAAATGTATAAGTGGCATAAACCATATATCCGCCACAAGTATGCACTACACCTTTGGGTTTTCCTGTAGAGCCAGATGTGTATAAAATAAAAAGTGGATCTTCAGAGTCCATTGGTTCGGCAGGGCAAACTGTTGCCATTCCTTCCATTTCATTTTCCCAATAATAATCTCTATTTGCTATCATCTGAACCAACTTATTGGTTCTTTGAGAAACTATTACCGTTTCTACAGACGGGCAATTTTGTAAAGCTTCGTCTATAGTGGTTTTCAAGTCTAATTCTTTGTTACCACGGTACAAACCATCTGAGGTTATCACCATTTTGCATTGAGCGTCATTTACTCTATCTGCAATAGCTTGTGCCGAAAAGCCAGCAAATATCACCGAATGTATAGCTCCGATTCTGGCACATGCCAATACTGCTATCGCCAGCTCAGGAATCATAGGCATATAGATACATACCCTATCTCCTTTTTTGATTTGGTGTTTTTTGAGAACATTGGCAAATTGACATACTTTATCATACAATTCTTGATAGGTATAGCTAATAGCAGGTTGGTCAGTTTCGTTTGGCTCCCATATCAGTGCATTCTGGTTGGCTTTCGATATTAAATGCCTATCGAGTGCATTTTCAGTAATATTTAACTGCCCACCTACAAACCATTGCGTATTACCTTTAGAAAAATCCCATTCCAACGTTTTTGTCCATGGTTTCGACCATTGAAATTGTTGAGCTATTTCGTTCCAAAATTGTTCTGGATGCTCAACCGAAAATTTATATTGTTGTTCGTATTCTGATATTGTTTGTATTTGAAAATTCATTTTTTCTTTGTAAAATATGGATGTGTTTCTATTTTAAATTGAAATATTCCTTAAATATATTTCAATTTTCTTAAAAAATTTAAACACTATTGCAAAG
>JAGNSI010000206.1 GCA_017988135.1 Pseudarcicella sp. | reverse complement strand
GTTTTATTGTGATGCAAAATTAGGTGTTAAAATTTTATAAAACAAACTTATTTGAAAAAAAATTAAAAAAAACTTGAAAAAAATAGCTTTTGAACGAATATTTCAAGCTTTACAATGACATTAAAATTAGCAAACAACTTGATTAACAAAACTTTAATCAACTGATTTTTTATAAATATTATTTCAAAAAAAACTTAAAAGAAAATAGTATTCTTTTGATTGCATATGCTAATTGATATTATCTAGCTGATGCATTACTGAAAAACAAAACCACTATCGCTCTAAAAAACATTTTAAGCCTTCATCACTTTGCTTTGGCAAACAAAATCTGTCTTGGGAATCGTCGTGTCGGCAATGGCTTTAAAACCACCCTCAATTTCAGTAAAGTTTCTATAACCTCTTGCCAAAACAATACTTGCTGCCATCATACTTCTGTAACCACCTGCACAATGTAAATAAAAATGTTCGGCTGGGTTAATGTCTTTTGTCCAATTGTTGATGTCGGCTAATGGTCTGCTATATGCTTCTTCTATGTGTTCGGCTGAGTATTCGCTTTCTTTACGAACGTCTAAAACTTTGCTTTCGCCAATTTTTATTTCGTTGGCAAATTGTGTAGCACTAATTCTGTTTACGCTGTCAGTTTCTTTACCTGCATTTTTCCAAGTATCAAAGCCACCTGATAAATGTCCAATCAAGTTATCAAATCCTACTCTTGTAAGTCGTGTTACGGTTTCTTCTTCTTTTCCGATTTCGGTTATTAAAAGTATGTTTTGTCTTACATTACCAATTAAAGCTCCTACCCAAGGTGCGAAATCACCATTGATACCAATATTAATGGATTGTGGAATAAATCCTTTCCAAAAAATAGCATTGTCTCTGGTGTCTAAAATCAATGCATCTGTTTCTTCGGCTGCTACTTCAAATTCATTTACTGACAATGCTCTCATTCCGTTGTTAAATACTTTTTCAAAACTTTCATAACCTGTTTTGTTCATAGCCACGTTTGCACCAAAATACATAGGCGGCGCTAACAATCCGTCTGTAACTTCTTTTACAAACTCTGCTGCCGTCATATTGGATCTCAAAGCATAATTGAATTGCTTTTGATTGCCAATGGTTGAAACGGTTTCTTTACTCATATTTTTACCACAAGCACTACCAGCACCGTGTGCTGGATAAACCAACACTCCATCGGGTAAGGTCATTACTTTGTTACGCAAGGACTGAAATAAAGTAGCGGCTAAATGCTCCTGTGTCATTGTTGCTAATTTTTGTGCTAAATCAGGTCTGCCCACATCGCCAATAAATAAAGTGTCGCCACTAAATAGCGAATGTTCTTTACCGTTTTCGTCTATTAGCAAATAACAAGTGCTTTCCATTGTATGCCCAGGTGTGTGCAACACTTTTAATTTGATGTTGCCAACTGTAAACTCTTGTCCGTCTTTTGCACTGATAAAGTCAAAAGTTGGGTTGGCATTCGGCCCATACACAATGGGTGCATTGGTGTATTTGCTTAAATCCAAATGTCCGCTTACAAAATCAGCGTGAAAATGTGTTTCAAAAATGTATTTGAGCGTTACTCCATCCCTTTTCAACCTGTCAAGGTAAGGTTGTGTTTCACGAAGTGGGTCTATAATAGCGGCTTCGCCATTAGAGGTGATGTAATAAGCACCTTGCGCCAAACATCCTGTGTAGATTTGTTCTACGCTAAAATTTTTATTATTCATTTCTGATTTATTTAATGCTTAAACTGATTTTTAGTGCGGTAATTTTTCTCTGAAATAGCCATACACCCAAGTACCTGCAACTGCACTTAAAAAAGTAACACCAGCTTCAAAAAAGCCACTGCCAATTTGGGCAAATAAAGGTCCAGGGCAAGCACCTGTAATAGCCCAACCAATACCAAAGATTAAACCTCCAAAAATTTGTCCTTTATTAAAAGTTTTATCTTCAAATATGATGGTTTCGCCACTAAATGTTTTGATATTATATTTTTTAATAATCCAAACCGAAAACATACCTACAACTACTGCAGTGCCTATTACACCATACATAAAAAACGATTGCAAGCGAAACATTTCTTGTATGCGAAACCAACTGATGATTTCGGCTTTTACGAATACAATGCCAAAGGCAATACCAACGACAAGGTATTTTAGGTTGTGCCAAAACGGGTGTTCTATTTTAGATTCGATGGTACACATTGCGTCTTGATGTCGTATTTCTATTGATTGTTTTGTTCCCATTGTTTAAAATAATTTTAAGATGATTGGTAATAATATATTTGCCGAAAAGAAACCACCCGCCATAAAACAACAAGTCGCAATAAGTGATGGCACTTGCAGGTTTGATAAGCCCATAATGGCGTGTCCGCTGGTGCAACCACCTGCATAACGAGTACCAAAGCCAACCAAAAAACCGCCGATTACAAAAAAGTATAACCCTTTGAGTGTGAAAACATATTCTACGCTAAAAATATCAGAAGGCATAAGTTTAGTAAAGTCTGTAATGCCCAATGATGATAAACTTGCTTTTGTGCTGTCTGCTACTACTATAGCATTGGGGTTACTCAAAAACTGTGTAGCCATAATGCCACCCAATAATATCCCAACCACAAAAAACAAATTCCAAATTTCTTTTTTCCAGTCGTACTTAAAAAATGGAATATTGGCAGGTAAACACATTGCACATACATGTCGCAATGAAGACGAGATGCCAAATTTCTTATTGCCAATAAGCAATAATATGGGAACAGTTAAGCCGATTAATACGCCTGCTACCGCCCAATGCCAAGGGTGTTTGATTAATTCTAACATTTATAATTTATTAGATTCTAAATTTACATTTTGCCACGTACCTCCATTGGTTACATTAGTAAAACCGTTTTGCTCCAAAATGCTTTTGGCTTGGCTGCTACGATAGCCACTTCTGCAAAAAACAACGATGTGTTTTTTATCCTTGAATTTGACTAATTGAGTTTGCACTTTATCCAAAGGAATATTAACTGCACCTTTTACACTACCTTCTTCAAATTCGGCAGGAGTTCGTACATCTACGAGAAATGCACCATCGCTGATAAGCGTTGCAAGATTTTCACTACCTTTTATAAACAGATTTTTGAAAAATCCAAACATAATTGTTGTTATTAAAATTGTTATTGAAATAATTTTTATTGCTTTCATTTTATTTGATTATAGTTTCTTTAAAAATTATATAAATTCCCATCATCAACACAAACAAACCAAAGGCAGGTTTTAGCTTTTCTCCTTCAATTTTAGTAGAGAAATGACTTCCCATTAAAATACCGATAATGGCTATTCCACTTATGCTTAATAAAAATATCCAATCAATTATGATGTGATGAAGAGAAAACAAAAATCCCAATAAAGAATTTATAGTGATGATCGACAATGAAGTCCCTACTGCGGTTTTCATAGGTAATTTTAATAAATTAACCAGCGTTGGAATAATTAAAAATCCGCCACCAGCACCTACTAAGCCAGTAACAAATCCAACAAAAAAACCTTGAAATAAAATTAATAAAATATTGATTT
>JAGNSI010000084.1 GCA_017988135.1 Pseudarcicella sp. | reverse complement strand
AATGAATATTCCAGCTAACGGTAAACAGAAAATGATATTTGGATGTTGAGTTCTGAAAGTAGTAATCCAGTCGAGGCTTAAAAGGAAAATAGCAGACGAGATACCCGCTATCAATCCGATAGCTAAAGAAATTAATATTTTTAATACTTTGTTTTTAATCAATTTGTTTTGCTTTTTTTGAAAATATAAAATTAATAATAGAGATTTATAAATTTAGATACATAAATTGTTATTTATATGTTTTTTTATAAATGTAGTATTATTTGTATATTTTTTGTAAGTTTAATATAGTTTGAACACTTAATACATAAAAAATGAAAAAAATAATTTATGTTTCAGCTATCTATTTATTGATGTTGAATTGCAAAAAAGACGATGTTGCTACTGCTGTCAATAATGTGATTACACCTCCACCGCCCACAAAGACGACTTTTGATGTTGATGTAAAGCCATTGCTTGCTACTAAATGCGCAGGGTGTCATGTTGCTGGTGGTTCAAGGTCTACTAATTATACAGATTTTACGACTACTAAAAATAATATTGACGCTATTATTGAGAGAGTAGGTAGGCAACCAGCAGCAACAGGTTTTATGCCCAAAAATGGTACAGCTCTAACTGCAGATCAAATAGCCATTTTAAATAAATGGAAAACAGATGGCAAATTAGAAAAATAAAAAAAAACCGCTAGAAAGCTTTCTAGCGGTTTTTTTTAAGATTTATTATTTATGCAATTACTTCGCTTGAGCGATATGCTTTGGCTAAACCTAAAAAATCTTTTGCTTCGGCAATATATTTTATAGCAAATTCAGTGCTTGGTTCATTTTGGTTGATCTGTAAAACTAAATCCTTAAAGTTTTTACCTCCTAATGATATTTCGCCATTTTCTACAAAACTTTCTTGGAATTTATCTATTACGCCACTTTGAGTAGAAGCACTAATAGATTTGTCTAGTAGTAAAGCTTTTGCCGCACTTACATAAACGCTATAAGCATGGTAAATGGCATCAGCAATTCTATTTTCGGCAAATGCTGCTTCTGTCCAATCCATTTTTTCTTCAGATTCAAGTAATAAAGTAGCTACCAAATCTATCATCACGCCTGCACATTCTCCTACTCCAATTTCTGTAGCAAATTGTTCAGAAGCTCCCCAATCGATAAAGTCATCATCTTTCAAGGTTGTTAAATCTGCTAATGGTTTTAGTAGGGTATAAAAATATTTTTCGCCCATTCTGTCATAATATGAGTTGAAATATTCTCCTTCTTGTGCATTTTCTTCGTAATTGTTTAATACTACTCTTAGTGCTTCTGGTCCTCTTTTAGAAGGTACCTTGATAACTTTGTCAGATACTCTTCCTATGCCGTCACCCACAGTTCCGCCACCAAGCAATACTTGAAGTGCTGGTAATACTTTTTTATCAGCAGATTTTAGCGAAGAGCCATGGAATCCAATGTTTGCCATTCCGTGTTGTCCGCAAGAGTTCATACAGCCAGAAATTTTTATCTTGATATCGTTATTGTTGATCAATTCTGGAAAATCTTCGGTAATAACTGATTCAAGTACAGCTGTAATATTGGTGCTATCAGATATAGCTAAGTTACAGGTATCAGTGCCTGGGCACGCTGTAATTTTGGCAATAGAGTTGGCTCCAGGTTCAGCTAAGTTGTGTGCATCGAGTACACTGAAAACATAAGCCAAGTTGGCTTCAGGTACAAATTTCAATAACAAACCTTGGTTGATAGTTACTCTTATATCGTTTCCGATATAGCCTTTCAATTGTTCTATCAATGATCTTGTTGTTGTAGAATGTATGTTTCCATTCAGCACACGAACATAAATTCCATAGAAACCGTCTTGTTTTTGAGCAAATACATTGGTTTTTTTCCAAAGATCAAACGCCTCTGATTCTATTTTTAAATCAGAAGTCAAGCTTGGCATTTCGTTTGGTGTTACATCCCATTTTCCAGTAGAAGTGTTTATTTCTACAGATTTATTTTTGAGGGCTTTCCACTCGTCAGAAACTAGTTGTATGAACGCTTCAAAGCCAATTTTTTGAATCAAAAATTTGATACGAGCTTTATGTCTAGAATTTCTTTCACCATGGCGATCGAAAACTCTTATTGTAGCCTCTAAGTAAGGTATTATTTGGTTTTCTTCTAGAAACTCATGTGCCAACGCAGCTAGCATTGGTTGAGCTCCAAGACCTCCACCAACTACAATTTTGAATCCACGTTTCCCATTTTGTATTTTGGGAATAAAACCCATATCGTGCATGTACGATAAAGCAGTATCTTCGTCGGTATTTGAAAACGAAATTTTAAATTTACGTCCCATTTCTTGACAAATTGGGTTGCGTAAGAAATACCTAAAAACAGCATCAGCATAAGGAGTTACATCAAAAGGCTCTTGTGTGTCAATGCCTGATGTTGGAGATGCGGTTACATTTCTTACGGTATTGCCACAAGCTTCTCGTAAAGTAATGTCTTCTTCTTCAAGTTTAGACCAAAGCTCAGGCGTTCTGTCTAACGACACAAAATGTATCTGAACGTCTTGTCTAGTAGTTAAGTGTAAATTTCCTGTAGAATATTCATCAGAAATGTCTGCAATTTTTTTCCACTGCTCAAAAGTCATCTTGCCATAAGGTAGCTTGATACGAATCATTTGCACACCTTGTTGACGTTGACCATAAACTCCCCTTGCCAAACGTAAACTTCTGAATTTTTCGTCATGAATTTTACCCTCTCTGAAAAGTTCTATTTTTCTTGCTAGGTCTATGATGTCTTTTTCGACAAGTGCATTTTCATGTTCAGTTCTAAAACTTTGCATATTATTTAGATAAATATTATTTAACTTAACTGAAATTTTGTATATTAGTCTACAAGCTTTGTAGATTTATAGCAAAATTAATAAAAAAACCTTTTAGTATTGTCTTTCGTCTTTATTAATTATAATATTTGCAAATTGTTTGTTGTAAATAGATTATTTGTAATACATTTGTTATCCGTTTTGTTTTTATACTTTGTAATAAAACGGTATAATTTTTGTATTGAAACAAGATATAAATGAACAAAGTTTCAAGTTTAATTCACAAATCAATTTTTTTCTATACATCATGAGGATAAATTACTTTTTTGCGGCATTTTTTATGGTTGTTTTTATGACTGGCTGCGTAGATACCAAAAGGGTTACAGAGTTGTCGGATCAGATTAAAAGGCTTGAAAGTCAGGTTCTTAAAGAAAGACAAGATAATGCTGAGTTGAGTACTTTTAGGTTTAGTTTGGAAAGCCAATTTAAACAAAAGAGTGATCAATATGTAAAATGTTCTGAAGACAATAAAGAAACTATTGAAACTTTAGGCGAAAAATACAATAACCTTGTTCAGGATTTCAATAAAATTCAATCAAGCTACAAGCAGTTGAATAGTACTTTTGAATCAAGCAAAGAAAATAGTACAAGACAAATAAACGAACTAGAAGAAAAACTTAGATTGATAAAATTGTCAAGAACTAAGCGTAAGTAATCTGTAAGTTTTACCAGAATTCATCAAAAAAGGCTATTCAATTGGATAGCCTTTTTTGATGAAAAAGAATTTGATTTTAGCTTGTTTTGTTATATTCAAACCTATGATTTAGTTATTCTGAACCTAAAATAGTAATTTGCGTGAAAATTAAATTTCAGTATTATCTATATGGATAAATATTTTTTCAAAGGCATACCTTTTTACGTATTTTTTATTCTAATAACACTGATTCCTGCATTGGTATTGTCGTATTACAATCATCCTTCACCGCTTGATGATTATTGTTTTGCGTACATGACAAGAGATTGTGGTTTTTGGGAATCTCAGATTTTTTATTATAATGGCTGGACAGGAAGATATTGTTCCACTTTTTTTGCTCATGCAACACTATTGTCCTACAATATTTTTTGGGGAGTAAAAGTTGCTTCTGTGCTGATTTTATTTCTTTTGACTCATTCTTTTAGTATGTTTTTAAGAGAAATTTTAGGAATCAAAAAATATGAAAGTTTTTTGATATCATTGTTGTTTGTAAGTGTTTTAGTTGCGTTTTCTTCGCATGTTTTCGAGTTGCTTTATTGGTATACTGTTGTATCAGTGTATCCCTTAAGTATCATTTATTGGTTATATTTCTCGGTGTTTTTAAATAGGCATTATGCTCAAAATTTAGATACTAAGAGTAAGGTCTTAGGGATTTTTATGATGTCTTTCCTTGCTTTTTGCATGGTTGGAACAAATGAAATTACCATGCTTTTTTTGTTAGTTTTTTTAGGTTTTGTTTGGCTGATGCGTTTGATTTATTTTAAAAAAGTCGATTTTTTATTGATTTTTTTAATGTCGTTTTCTTTTTGCTTAGCTTATTTTTTAGTGGTAAAAGCTCCAGGTACCGCTGTAAGAACAGGAGTGAAAGATATTGTTTTTAATTACTCTTTATTGTTAAAGCAAACAATGAAGTCTTTGTTTTTTTATACTAAACGTTGGTTGATTTTTTCACCAGCAATATTGTTTGGTTTGGTGTTTTTGCTTAAAAATGTATCAGAGAAAAGGTATTTCAAACATTTTATTTTCCAGTTAAATCCGCTTTTTACATTACCGGCAAATTTGTTTTTTTTATCAATCATGTTTTTTGTGATTCATTATGGCAACGGAGAATTGGTGCCTCACCGAGTTTTAAATATGATTTTTGGTTTTTTTGTAATTATCGTTTTTTATTATTTTATTCAATTAAGTAATTTTTTGATTACACATAAAATTTCAATTACCAATATTAGCTTGTTGAAAAGTTTATGTTTTGTTTTTGTTTTATTGCTCTGGTATAAAGCCGATAATATGAAATTAATGTATCGAGATATTTTAAAAGGTACGGCAAAAAAATACGATCAAGAAATGCTTGACCGTTACAAGTTAATTGCAAATTCAACAAACGATACATTGACATTACAACCTTTAAAAAATGTACCAATGTCTATTTTTGGAGGCGATATTGAGCACAATTCTAAACATTTGTGGAATAAATGTTATGCCGAATTTTTCAAAAAACAATGCTTTTATTTAAAACAAGAATAATTGAATTTTTTCAAAAAAATAGTTTAATCTATGTTAACAATTACCCCCAGAAAAGAACTTATAATTGTACTATTGCTCATCATTGTAGCGTTTTGCTTAAGGGTATATCATATAGGCAATTATGGTATTTTTAGTGACGAAAAGCAAGGGATTCTAATAGCAATATCAAGTACCAATATAAATGGCGACCATGACATCATGGCTATCGACAAAGTGTTTACACCTCAACAGTTTTGGGTAAATAAAGGATATGAAAAATGGGCAGATGCCTATGCAAGAGGTGATACAAGTGGAAATAGTTTGTTTTATAATTTGTTTTTAAAATTGTTTTCTATCTTGTTTGGGCCGTATGATGCTTCATTACGAATGGTTTCTGTTTTTTTTAACATACTTACTTTGTGGGTTATTTATAAAGGGTTAAAAGGTATATTTCCTAAAAGTAATATAGCATTGATAGCTCTTTTTTTAGCAACAATAGAACCCTTCTTTATTGTATTTAGTCAGCAAGCTCGAAGTTATTCCATGAGTATTTTTGCAACAACTTTAGCTTCATTTTTATATTGGAAAATAGTAAATACTCCTACTGAAAAGCTAAATCGAAAGTATTATTTATATTATGGAATATTAGTTATTACATCATTTTTCTCTCATTATTTAGTATTTATAATTTTTGTTGCTCATGCGATTTATTCTTTGCTTTATGTAAGAGATTTTGGCGTAATTAAAAAAATGATTCTAACCGTTTTGTTTTCTATTATTCCTTTTTTAGCATGGATTATTTACGGACCTGGCAAATATGCTTCTCAATATAAAGCTGATTCATTGGCATATTACTTGTGGCACTTAAAAACAAAAGGTGAAGTGCCAGGGTGGATTGAATACGCTAATTTCGGTAATTTATCTAAAAGAATTATTGAGGTTTCTTCTGATTTGTTTTTTTTTACTAACGATTTTTATGACAAATTTGGCTTTAAAATAGGCGGAATTGTTGTGTTTATTTGGCTGTTGATACTTCTTTTTTTGTTTTTTACAACAAAAGGTACTGAACGTCGTTTTTTTGTTTTTTCATTATTATTGGTTTTTTTACCTTCTATTTTTCTTATTTATACAGCATTAGATACTAATGTTACTACAGGGTTTTTCTTAAGATATGCTTCATTTGGAATTTCTTTTTCAATTTTCTTAACAGCTTATTTTATAGACTATATCATAAGGTCTAAGTTTGTTTTGAAATATGTATTGTTAATTTTTGTGATAGTACAATGTGGATTGCTATTTAAGCATATTTTAGCGCTGTATGCAGACAAATTGCAAAAATATAGTTATTCAAGTGGAAGAGTGAAAAATCCATATCCCATGATTGCTACAAAGATTGATCAGCTTTATGCCTTAAATGACACAGTCGTTTATCCGTCTTTTACTAATAAATCGTTTGACGATAGAGTTACAGGTTACGAAACTAAAGATGCTCAATTAGTAAATCTTTATTTACCCCATAATGCAACTTATTTACAGAAAATAAACCCCTTTGAGCCCAATAAAGTAATTTTAAAGAAATCATCTGGTGAAATTATTGAATTATTCAACTTTGAAGGCACAAAATACAGGTATTAAGAATCTATGAATTTTCAAAATCCACAAATATCTATAGTTTCGCCACTTTATAATGAAAGTGAAACATTTCCTTTTTTAATAGAAAGGTTGAATAATCTAATGGATAACTCTCCATTAAGTATAGAAATTGTTCTTGTAGATGATGGTAGTAAAGATAATACGGCACAATTGATGCAAGCTTTGGCATTGTCAGACCAACGTTATCAATGCGTATTTTTAGCTAGAAATCATGGCCACCAATTGGCACTTACTGCTGGTTTGGAGTCTGCTTTAGGTACAGAAGCAATTATGGTAATAGATGGAGATTTACAAGATCCACCTGAGCTTTTAGATAAGTTGTACCATGAATTTAAGGCTGGATACGATGTGGTATATGCCATCAGGAAGAAAAGAAAAGAAAATTTCATAAAGCGATCTGCTTATTTTATGTTTTATAGGCTATTTAAGTCTATATCTTACATTGATATACCTTTGGATACGGGTGATTTTTCGCTAATGAGTAGGAGAGTGGTTGATGTTCTCAATAAAATGCCAGAAGAAAGTAGATTTATCAGAGGTATGCGAACTTGGGTTGGTTTTAAACAAAAAGGCCTTGAGTACGACAGAGATGAGAGAATAGCGGGTAATTCGAAATATTCCTTTTCAATGTTATTTAAATTAGCATTTAATGGTATTTTTAATTTTAGTGAGTTCCCGATTGTATTGCTATCAAAATTAGGGATATTCTCGATTGTTATTTCATTAATTTACTTTTTTTGGGTATTGATAAAAAAGTTTTTCTTTGCTGAGGTTATAGAAGGTTTTACCTCTTTATTGTTTGTGATAATTTTATTTAGTGGTGTTCAACTGATAGGATTGGGCATTTTGGGTCAGTATGTATTACGCATTTTTTTTCAGTCAAAAGGACGACCACTTTTTGTTGTAAAAGATAAGATTATTAATAAAACATTTCAACAATAGTAAATTAGTTTGGTATATACTTAAATGATTTCCAAAAAAGCAAAATATGCATTAAAAGCATTGAAGTTTCTTTCGCAAGAATACGAAAAGGGTCCTGTGCTTATATCCGTAATAGCTGAGGCAGAAAATATTCCAAAGAAATTCTTGGAAGCAATACTGTTGGAATTAAGAAATCATGGTTTATTACACAGCCAAAAGGGAAAAGGTGGTGGGTATTATCTAAGGTATGAGCCCGGGCAAATTAGTTTCGCAAAGATTATAAGAATAATTGATGGACCTATTGCTCCGGCATTATGTGTTTCACTTCATTTTTATGGAAGATGTGACGATTGTAATTCTGAAGAAGAATGTGCCTTAAGAAGTGTTTTAGAAAAATGGAGAGACGCTAATTTAGTAGTTCTTGAACAAACTACTTTAAAAGATTTGATTTTGTAATAATGAAAGCTCAAGAAAATTTAAATATAAAGATTTTGATACCCGTTTATAATGATTGGGAGTCATTATTGTTATTGATGTCGAAAATTAGGCAAACTCTTTCTCCTATTTATTTTAATCATTGCACTTTTGTAATAGTTGATGATTGCTCTACAATAGAAGCTGATATAGTCGATTTTGAATCTTTTCCAACTAGTATTGTTCGGTTAAGGCGAAATGTAAGTCACCAAAAGGCAATAGCTTTAGGTCTTTCATATATTGTAGAAAAGTTAGATTTTTCAATGATAATAGTTATGGATTCTGACGGGGAGGATAAGCCTGAAGATTTGGTCAGAATGATTGAAAAATCATATGAAAACCCCAATCAAATAATTTTTGCAAAACGTTCTAAAAGGAGTGAAAGTAGCGTTTTTAAATTGTTTTATTTTTTTTACAAACTTTTGTTTTCTGTTTTTACGGGGAAAATTATTGAGTTTGGTAATTTCTCTTTGATTCCGGCAAAAATTGCAAAGAAAGTTGTGTACGTATCCGAAATTTGGAATCACTTTTCAGGTGGCATTGTTCTTTCTAAGTTTCCGCATGTTTCTATTGATACAGCAAGAGGTACCCGTCTAGCAGGTAAGTCAAAAATGAATTTTGTATCTTTGATTTTGCATGGCATGAGTGCTATTTCTGTTCATCTTGAAACGGTAGCAGTGCGGATTTTTGTTGGCACATTGGTGATTTCTTTTTTTGCTTCAGTAATAGTTTCTATAGCTATTTATATGAAGTTAAATATTGTTGGTGGTGCTTCGCCAGGTTGGACTACAACTTTAATTACTTCATCCGTTATCATTGTTTTGCAAGCAGTTTTAAGCTCATTATTTTTATTATTTACTGTCTTGAATTATAGAACACACAAGCACTTTATCCCTGCAAAAGACTACCATGATTTCATAGAAAAGGTAGAAGTCTCTTCTTTAGTTTCTCTTTAGATTTCAAAAGAGAGTTTTTTTTAAGATTTTATTGTTTATAATTTATAAAAAAAAACTCTTTTTTTATTATATGCCAATTTAATATGCATAAAAAGTCTCAAATAGGGATATTTTTATAAAAAATTGTACGATTTTTGACTAATAAATGAAAATTATCTATTATTTTTGTCTTAATAATTCTTAGATAGTTTATGTTTGCTTTAAAGTATAATTTTTACCCATCATGAAAAAGTATAATCAAATTTTGATATTACAATGGTTGTTATTTTTGCCACTTATTTTGCCTCTTAGTATTATTACGGGTATTATCCAAGGTATCAAGCAGTCATTAGCAATTATGATTGAGCAGATAAAAATGGATATTACCAGCGAGCCTGTTATTCGTGAAGATAGTCAAGATGCTTATCTTTAATTTCTTCTGTATCTAGTTCTAAAAACTCTTCCCAAAAAGTGTTTGGTGGTACTGCAGCTCTACATATTAATGGCACCTTTTGTACGGGGTGCTGAAAAAATAGTCTTCTAGCATGTAAATTAATACTTCCGTCTGCATTCGGTTTGTCGAAACCATATTTTACATCTCCTCTGATTGGGCATCCCATACTTGCCAATTGAACACGTATTTGATGAGGTCTGCCAGTGAGTGGTTCTACTTCTATTAAATAATGAAGGTTTATTTTTCCAATCAATTTATAGTTTAGTTCTGCCTTTTGAGAGCCGGGTACGGGTTCATCATGAGCAGCTGTTGTATTTTTCTTTTCGTCTTTTAATAAATAGTGAACCAACTTGCCTTGTGCTACTTTAGGTTTACGTCTTGTAATGGCCCAGTATGTTTTCTGAATGTCTCTTTTGCGAAACATTTCGGTCATTCTTTCTAAACTTTTTGATGTTTTAGCAAAAATAACTAAGCCACTAACTGGTCTGTCTAAACGATGAACTGGATGTAAAAATACATCGCCTGGCTTGTTGTATTTTTCTTTGATATATTCTCTCAGCAAGTCTGTTAGGCACTTGTCTCTAGTGGCATCAGATTGCACTAAAAGTCCAGCTCTCTTGTTTACAATAATCAAGTGATTGTCTTCGTATATGATTTGGTAATCTTTCATGTTCTCTTTTTTGAAAAAACTAATTCAATAGTTTTGTTGAAATTTTAAATTCTAATAAATTTTAACCTTAATATAGTTAGAATTTAAAATTTAATAGCTTTCTGATAAGTTGGGGAAATCTTTGTTTTTGACATCTTTGATGTAGTTTTCTACCGCATCTGTCATTATGCTATCCAAATCTGCATAACGTCTCAAAAACCTTGGTTTGAATTCTTTGTTAATGCCAAGCATATCATGTATTACAAGTATTTGACCATCGGCATCTTGTCCAGCTCCTATTCCAATAGTTGGTACAGTTAATTTTTCAGAAACTGTTTTTGTAAGTGCAGAAGGTATTTTTTCTAAAACAAATCCAAAAACACCACATTCTTGCAATGCTAAAGCATCTTCTATTAGCTTTTGAGCCTCGTCTTCTTCTTTTGCTCTTACAGAATAAGTGCCAAATTTGTAGATAGATTGTGGTGTTAGTCCTAAGTGTCCCATAACAGGAATTCCTGCACTCAAAACTCTTATTACAGATTCTTTTATTTCTATGCCACCTTCCATTTTTACTGCATGTGCACCCGATTCTTTCATTATTCTTACACAAGATCTCAACGCTTCAGAAGAGTTGCCTTGGTATGACCCGAAAGGGAGATCTACTACCACTAAAGCTCTTTTTACTGCTTTTACTACTGAGGTTGCATGATAAATCATTTGGTCGAGTGTAATGGGCAAGGTCGTTTCATGACCTGCCATTACATTGGATGCAGAATCTCCAACCAAAATTAGGTCTACACCTGCCGCATCTACTATTCTCGCCATTGAGTAATCGTAGGCTGTTAAGCACGAAATTTTTTCACCTTTTTCCTTCATTTTCAAAAGGATATGTGTGGTAACTCTTTTTATATCAGAATGTACAGACATTTTTTGGTTGGATAAATTTTATGATAATTTTTTGTATTTAATTCTTTTTGGAGTAGCATCTCCTCCTAAACGTTTTTTACGACTTTCTTCATAATCGGAGAAGTTGCCTTCAAACCATACTACTTCCGAATTTCCTTCAAAAGCTAAGATGTGGGTTGCTATTCTATCTAAAAACCATCTGTCGTGCGAAATTACTACTGCACAGCCTCCAAAGTTTTCTAAAGCCTCTTCCAATGCTCTTAATGTATTTACATCAAGGTCGTTGGTTGGCTCATCTAGTAGAATTAAATTTGCACCTTGTTTGAGCATCATGGCAAGATGCACCCTGTTTCTTTCGCCTCCTGACAGATTACCTACTTTTTTTTCTTGATCACCACCTCCAAAATTGAATTTGCTTACATATGCTCTGGCATTTACCTGTTTACCGGCCATTAACATTTGTTCTGTGCCTCCAGAAATGGTTTCAAAGACTGTTTTTTCTGGTAAAAGTTGATTGTGCTCTTGGTCTACATAGGCCATTACTACGGTATCGCCTACCTCAAACGTACCTCCGTCGGGTTGTTCGTTGCCAGTTATTAGTTTAAATAAAGTCGATTTTCCTGCGCCATTAGGTCCTACTATGCCAACTATTCCAGC
>JAGNSI010000205.1 GCA_017988135.1 Pseudarcicella sp. | reverse complement strand
TAGCTAGCACCTTCCTTTATGTCTTTTTCTACCACGGCGTTGGCTACTTTCATGCCATAAAGTTTACCATTTTCTACATCACCAGTAGTATTTGACAAATACATAGCTACTTGTCCGCCAGCAATATCCGAATCATCATCGCCAATTACAGCTACAGTTTTGCCTGGATAAGCATTTTTGTTTAATACTACTGCATTTTCGACAGACCATTGCCCAAAGTTGGCTAGCACTTTGCCTACTGAAGCTTCGGAAGCTGATTTATAAGGATTTACAGAAAAAACATTTTTCGAAGCTCCACCCCATTCACCTCCACTTAAATATAAAGGTCCAAATCCATGCTCTTGAGGAGTCACCATGGTAGCAGAACACATGGCAGTATTAGCTGTAGCGTCTGAATTTAAGATATACTCTCCTTTGATAGGTTTGAAAGTAGCATCTAAAGTAATACGTGTGATAGCATAATTGGCTTCGGTGTTTACCAACATTGTGTAAGTACCATCTGCATTTTTTAATAATCCAGTTCCATCGGCTAATGCACCAAATACATAGTTTGGAGAATCTTTGAACTGGTCTTCTGAAGTAAAAAGCGTGTACACGCTTGCATTAGAAAAATCTGACTCTAGTTTTAAAAAATTGGGTGTAACAGAGTGTTCTTTTAGAACTACATCATTTTTAATAATTGTTGTGGTTTTTTCATCGTCTTTTTTACACGATGTAGCAAATGCTAATGATAAAGCACTTAGCAATACAATTTTTGACTTCATTTTTATTGAAATTTGAGTTTGAACTTAGTTCTGTAAATTTATCAACGAAAAGAAGTGAGTAAGGTTAAATTAGTTTTAAGAAATCAACAAGAAATCGATTGTGGTGTGAAAATTAAAATAGAAGCTATGTTTTTTCAAGGTTAGAATATTAAAGCTATGTTAGGAGTTTCAAACTTTCAAGCTGCTTTTATTTTGAAAAAGTCAGCCTGAAAGAACAGAAATATATTACTTCAAAAGCAAACGCAATTGCCCTAATTCGGTCAATGGAGATGCTTTATTGTACAAAATATTATAGACAGCGTTGGTGATTGGCATAGAAACATTGTGTTTTTTATTGATTTCGTAAATACTTTTTACGGCATAATAACCTTCTGCAATCATTTTCATTTCAAACTGGGCAGACGTTACGCTGTAACCTCTACCTATCATGTTGCCAAAAGTCCTGTTTCTTGAAAATTGAGAATAGCAAGTAACCAGCAAGTCGCCCAAATAACCCGAAGCATACATATCTCTATCTTTAATAGGATAACACACATCGATAAAACTTTTTATTTCTTGCATGGCATTTGACACCAGTACTGCTTGAAAATTATCTCCAAAACTCAATCCATGTGTAATACCACAGGCAATGGCAATGATATTTTTCATAACAGCACAATATTCTACTCCATACAAATCGGCAATTGGATATGATTGCACATATTTGCAAGTCATCAAATTGGCAAAGTCTATGGCTACTTTTTGATTTGGCGAAGCAATGGTGAGGTACGATTGTTTTTCTAGTGCTACTTCTTCGGCATGACATGGACCAGCGATTACACAGATTTGAGACTGAGGCACTCCAAATTCTTTTTCGATCCAGTCTGTTACCAATATATTTTCATTGGGTATCATACCTTTTATAGCTGATACTACTCTTTTCCCCGCAAAATGATTTTTATTTAAAATTTTGAGTGCATCTGGAATAAATGCTGCGGGTACGGCAAGAATTACATAGTCTACCCCTTCGAGTGCATCTGGCATTTTGTAATATGCTTTTACCTTGCGAGGATTTAAAGGTGCATCTGTTAAATAACTAGGATTGTGGTGATATTTTTTAATAAAATCTACATCAGATCTTCGCCTCAACCACCACTTTATTTTTACGTTGCTTTCGCTCAATATCTTTATAATAGCTGTTGCCCAGCTACCCCCTCCCAAAACAGCTATTTGAACGGGCATTTTTTTCCTAAAATCTAATATATCTGCCATAGTGTAAAATTAACAGATTAGTTAGTTTGAGCAAGATAGAAACATTAAATATATTTTAAGATTCTATTTTTAAGTGATAAAAAAACAGACAATAGTGTACTTTTAGGGTCAAAATATCAGCCAATTACGCTGTTTAATGTTAAATTTTGTTAATCAAACAACAATTAATTTACATTTTTATTGTGAATAATTAATTTTTGCCTAACTTCGAATTGTCAATCACGACATAAATCGATAATTAATTTAAACATTTGCACAATTTGATATAAAATTCTACGTTAACTAAATAGATTAAAACAATGGCAAAAAACCATGTTAACGACAGTGAACTTATATCACTTTACATCAACGGTAATGATCGTGCATTCGAAACTCTTGTACAACGCTACAAGTCGAAAGTTTACACCACCATATATTTGATTGTTAAAGATTCTTTCTTAGCCGAAGATTTAACACAAGACGTTTTTATAAAAGCCGTCGATGTGCTAAGGTCGGGAAAGTACAATGAGGAAGGCAAATTTCTACCATGGCTATTAAGAATAGCACACAACATGGCTATAGACAATTTCCGTCGTAACAAACGTTACCCAACAGTTGTATTTGAGGATGGCTCACAGGTGTTTAATAGTTTTGAATTTGCAGAAGAGTCGTATGAAGATTTGCAAATAAAATCAGAAACATACACCAACCTCAGAGAACTCTTCAAAAAACTGCCCGATCACCAAAGAGAAGTTTTGGTAATGAGGCATTTTGAAGAAATGAGTTTTCAAGAAATTGCAGACACGACTGGTGTAAGCATCAATACAGCTTTGGGAAGAATGCGTTATGCGTTGATTAATCTACGCAAAATGATGACACAAAATTCTTCAAGTTATGATACAAACTTTTACACCAAATGATATTATCCGTTATGCTTACAATGAAACAACGGAAGAAGAGTCGATACTAATTCAAGATTGTATGGTAAACGACTCTACGAAGTTCGACTTTTATTTAAGCATCATAGACATTCAGGATAGCCTGAACAAAATTGTAAAAGAACCATCACAGCAATGCGTGGATGCTATTTTAAACTATGCTTCCAACTCTAGCCAAAAGGCTTTGCACGGCAGATAATTTTTTATCAAAAGAGGTTGCTCATTTTTTTTGAGCAACCTCTTTTGGCATTTACAAGTTAAAAACTAATTCAGCTCATTTTTTTTGAGCAACCTCTTTTGGCATTTACAAGTTAAAAACTAATTCAGCTCATTTTTTTTGAGCAACCTCTTTTGGCATTTACAAGTTAAAAACTCATTCAGCTCATTTTTTTTGAGCAACCTCTTTTGGCATTTACAAGTTAAAAACTCATTCCGCTCATTTTTTGAGCAACCTCTTTTGACATTTACAAGCTAAAAAATCATTCAGCTCATTTTTTTGAGCATCCTCTTTTGGCATTTACAAGTTAAAAACTAATTCAGCTCATTTTTTGAGCAACCTCTTTTGGCATTTACAAGTTAAAAACTCATTCAGCTCATTTTTCAGAGCAACCTCTTTTGGCATTTACAAGCTAA
>JAGNSI010000083.1 GCA_017988135.1 Pseudarcicella sp. | reverse complement strand
GAAAATCATCACCTTCAAATGCTTGACTAAATCGTCTCGAAGGCACTATTTGAAACACATCTCCACGCAAACAATGGTTTATACAGGTTTGAATGTTTTCTCGCATTTGCTCATCGGTAACATTGCTGGTTTCGTTGCCTTGTAACGTAAATGAACTTGTAGCATAGTGAGGCATATCTAGTAACATTTCAAGTTCAGACAAACCTTGGTTTTCTATTTTTTGCCCTTCATAATGATGTTCGTAAAGATACATTTCGTCTTTAAAGTGATTGATAGCCACTACGTATCGATACACAAAATACACAATTGATGGCAATTGGGTATTGGCATTTTGGGCTTGAATATCTATATCTTCAAAATATTGAACAGCATCATAGGCGATATGTCCAAAAAGTCCATTTGCCATTGGAGCTTGCTCTGCTTTGCGTTCCCATTGAAATTTACTAGCAAAATCCATCAAAACTTTCACAGCGTCTTTGCGATGATTGAGCATAAAAGTCTCTGTAGTTCCGTCTGGAAATGTTTGCACAACGGTGTCTGAATTGATAATGATACTGGCCACAGGGTCACAAGCAATATGACTATAACCATGCTCTTTACCATGATAGTCTGCACTTTCTAAGATTACTGAATTTTTGAATTTATTTCTCAGTTTCAAAAAAATGCCAACTGGGGTAAATGTATCTGCTAATCGTTTTTTGTGTTTGGTTTGTACTGCTATTTTCTTCATGTTATTAAAAAAAAGAATGTTTATTTATTTGTGTGTTAGCCTTTTAAATTTGCGATAAAAAAGAAAAAGGCTTAAGTGTTGAACACCAAGCCTTTTCTGAAATATACTTTTTCTCAAAAATACACGCTGTAGTTGTTCAAATGAATAATTTCATTTGCCACCACCAATTTGCATTTTTGATATTTGTTGTCATGTTATTTATTTGTATTATTTTTCACAATATTACTATTATTTTTTTAAAATCAAAAAAAATAATTATACATTTTGTAAATTCTAAAAATCAAGTTGTTTTTCTTAGTAAGCTCTTTGATTGATTCCTTTCATAAAGTTCACAAAAGCTTTATTTACTACTTGGTTACCACCTGGTGTCGGGTAATTTCCTGTAAAATACCAATCACCTAAATGATCTGGACATGCTTTATTCAAGTTTTCTACCGTTTGATATACTATAGAAAGTTCAGCCCTTAAACCTTCAGGGCGTACTATTTCGCCAATTGTATTTGAAATTTCTTCATGAGTAAATGGCTCGTAAAGAGCTTTTACGAAGTTTTCTTGTTTGGCTGTTCCTTCGGCGATAGCAGCTAAGCACTTTTCGTTTACTTCATCCAAAAGATTAGACATTCCTCTTTCTTCCAAAAGTTTCAATACTGCCCTGAATGCCACAAAATCTTTCATTCGTGACATATCTATTCCGTAACAATCGGGATACCTGATTTGTGGTGCAGAAGATACGATAATAATTTTTTTAGGCTCAAGTTTATCTAATAATCTAAGTATCGATTTTTCTAATGTGGTACCTCTTACTATAGAATCATCGATGAGCACTACATTGTCTACTCCTTTTTTGATTACTTCGTAAGTAGTATCGTATACATGCGCCACCATATCGTCTCTTTGCGATTCGTTTGTGATGAAAGTTCGCACTTTTACGTCTTTCGAAATTAGTTTTTCTACTCTTGGTCTGAAAGTAAGCAAGTCATCAAGGTCTTGTTCAAATAAAATCCCTTCTACGATAGCTTTTTTTCTTTCTTTGGCTAAATGATTTTCTAGTCCGTCAATCATCCCCAAGAATGCAGTCTCAGCAGTGTTTGGTATATATGAAAAAACTGTATTTTTTAAATCATAGTTTACCTCTTTTAATATTTGAGGTATTACCAAATTTCCTAATTTTTTTCTTTCGGTATAAATATCTGGATCTGATGCCCTTGAGAAATAAATTCTTTCAAAGCTACATGACTTTTTCTCTAAAGGATCAATAAATTTTTTCTCTTCACAGCTTCCGTCTTTTTCTATTATCAAAGCATGCCCCGGTTGTACTTCTTTGATTTCATCATATTTGCAATTGAAACTGGTTTTGATAGCTTGTTTTTCTGAAGCTACTACTACCACTTCGTCGTCCATATAGTAAAAAGCCGGTCTTATGCCTGCAGGATCACGTGCTACAAAGGCAGCTCCATATCCTGTCATGCCACACATTGCGTAGCCACCGTCAAAATCTTTATTGGCACGCTTTATTACCCTTTGTAAATCTATATTGCTCTCTATAATGTTAGACAATTCTGGATTTTCGTACGATTCTTTGTATTTTTCGAACTGTTTTAACGTTTCTTCATCCAAAAAATGACCTATTTTTTCCATTACTGTAATGGTGTCTACTTTATCTTTGGGGTGCTGCCCTAAAGATACTAGCTTGGCAAATAGCTCTTCAACATTGGTCATATTGAAATTACCCGCAACCACCAGATTTCTACTTCTCCAGCTATTTTGACGTAGCATGGGATGGCAATTTTCTATTTCGTTTTGCCCGTGAGTACCATATCTTAAATGACCCAACAAAACTTCTCCTGTAAAGGCTACATTTTGTTGCCACCATTTAGCATCAAAAGGACGTTTATCTACTACGCCTTTTTCTTTGGTTTCTTTGAGATTTTTATATGCTTTTCTAAATTTTTTGTTGATTTTGCCAAAAATATCGGCTACCGCTTGAGGTTCTACAGAACGATACCTGCTTATATACCTATTGCCTGGCTCAACGTCTATTTTGATATTGGCTACTCCTGCCCCATCTTGTCCTCTGTTTACTTGTTTCTCCATCATGAGATACAACTTATTGAGACCATACAATGGTGTATTGTACTTATCAAGATAGTACTGAAATGGTTTTCTTAAGCGTATCATTGCGATACCGCATTCGTGTTTTATGGCGTCTGACATAGAAGGATTTTTTTGGATTGTCAGTTTTATTAATAAAAAATATCTATCATAAATCTTATAGCAAAACCTTTACCAAATCAGAAAAAAAATCAATAATTTTTTATATTATCAATTAAAGTTTAATATTGCGTAGAATGAAATAAAAGACAAAATAATAGTTTATTTATGGCTAAAACAAGAAGATTTTTATAAATTTTACCAAAGATGCGTTCAAATGCATTAGGGTAAATTTTATCTTATAATTATCCATTTTTGTGTTGATTGTTTTTATTTCTAAAAAGTATTTTAAAACAATGTTATTTACTATCAAAAAGATATGGCTTTAAATTACCTGTGGGTATTTTTTTTCTTGATTGCATTTGTTGTTGGTTTAATAAAACTGATTTTTTTTGGAGATACCGAAATATTTAAGCTTTTGATGGATGGAATGTTTGACTCTGCAGAAATGGCTGTTATGAAAATAGCGTTGCCACTTGCAGGTGTGATGACATTCTTTATGGGTATACTGAATATCGGCGAAAAAGCCGGTGCTGTAAATTTTTTAGCACGTATTATAAGACCTTTTTTCAGCAAACTATTTCCTGAAATACCTCCCAATGACCCTGTGCATGGACAAATGATAATGAATTTTTCGGCAAATATGTTGGGGCTCGACAACGCTGCTACACCTTTCGGACTGAAAGCGATGCAAAGTTTACAAAATTTGAATCCAACAAAAAATGTAGCTTCAAATGCTCAAATCATGTTTTTGGTATTACATAGTGCTGGGCCTGTTCTAATTCCGTTGAGCATAATGGCACAGCGTTCTATCTATGGAGCAGCAGATGCTTCTGATATTTTTATCCCTTGTTTGATAGCCACTTATTTCGCAACGCTCACTGGAATGCTATTTGTAGCAATAAAACAAAAAATAAATCTCTTCGATAATGTAATTATCTCTTGGCTTGGATCTATAACACTTGGAATCATTTTATTGCTTTGGTATTTGAATGGTCTGCCCAAAGACCAAATACAAATTTTCTCCAAAGTGTTTTCAAACTTAATCCTGTATGGGCTTATCATTTCCTTTATTGTAGGAGCTTTAATAAAAAAAATAGATGTTTTTGATGCTTTTATAGAAGGTGCAAAAGGAGGAATAGAAACTTCGCTGAAGATTATTCCTTATTTGGTAGGAATGTTGGTAGCCATAAGTGCACTTAGAAATTCTGGTGCCTTGGCATGGACTAGCGATGGTATCAAATATATAGTTTCACTTACTGGTTTTGATACTCGTTTTACAGACGCTTTACCTACTGCCCTCATGCACCCATTCAGTGGAGGTGGCTCTAGAGCAATGATGATAGACTCAATGAAAACCTATGGTGCCGATTCGTTTGTGGGTAGGTTGTCATGTGTGTTTCAAGGCTCTGCAGATACTATTTTTTATGTAATAGCATTATATTTTGGCTCTGTAAATATCAAAAACACACGATACACACTATATGCAGGACTATTGGCAGACTTGGTTGGGGTGACGGTTGCAATAGTGGTCAGCTATTTGTTTTTTGGTTAAATCTATTGTAATAAAATGCTAGACAGTTGGTTTTCAGTAAAATGGTTTACGATAAGTACTTTTTCTCAATTTTCGTTCGAGAACAAATACTTTCTGTATGCCATGCCTGTGATACCATTTGTGTATCTATTTCGATTATGGACTAAAAAAAAACCTCGACAAAGCTTAAATGTTGCATTTGTTGAAAAAAAACGCATTTACACATTAGTCGCTTATTTGCGATTCCTGCCTCATGTACTAAGCTTTTTGATTACCGAAATGTTACTTTTGGCATTGGCTAGACCACAAATCATATCCAGCTATTCCAATAATATTGCCGAAGGTGTAGACATTATGCTTGCTATAGATGTATCAGAATCTATGCTTTCCAAAGATGTATTTCCCACAAGATTAGAAGCAGCCAAAAAAATGGCTGAATCTTTCATACAATATCGCCAACACGACAGAGTGGGTCTTGTAGTATTTTCGGGCGAAGCTTATTCTTTATGCCCACTTACTACAGATTATGATTTATTAAAAAACTATTTAAAAACTATCGCACCAAACCAAATAAAAATAAGCGGAACAGCACTTGGCAATGCCTTAGGAGTTTGTATAAATAGACTTAGAGATGCTCCAGGAAAATCAAAAATAGCTGTTTTGATAACCGACGGAGATAATACGGCTGGCAATTTACCTCCAAGTATTTCTGCTCAATTAGCAAAAAGCTTTGGTATAAAAGTGTACAGTATAGCAGTAGGTGACGACAAAAATACGCTAGACATTGTTGATGAATCTAGTCTAAAAGAAATAGCAAAACTAAGTGATGGTGTTTTTTTTAGAGCAAAAAATGCACAAACTCTAAACGAAATTTTTAAAGAGATAAACCTTTTAGAAAAAACTCCTTCGCTTTTTAAACAAATAAAAAATATTGAAGAATTTTATTCTGTATATGTAAAATGGGCTCTTTTTTTGATCTTAATTTCATTACTTCTAAAATCTACTTTTGTCAATAATATATTAGAAGATTAAAAAAATCACACCAAAGTGTTTTTTTAGCATTATAAATACGTATTTTTAATAAGTTTGAATAAAATTAGCATCTACTTTAGTTTTAAAACTATTAAAAAATGGACAAAATCACCAGAAACAATTTCTTAAAGCAATTGGGCATAAATGGAGCTGCCCTTATGGCAGTGTACTGCGGTACTCATGCATTGACTTCATGTAAAAACGAAGACATCAGCACAAACACAAAATTAACTTTAGACCTAACAGACCCAAAAAATAGTTCCTTAAAAACCATTGGAGGATATTTAGTTTTAGAAGAGAAACAATTGGTAATAGCCAAAGTAGCTGCAAATGAATATGTAACCGTAACAAGGCTCTGCACACACGAAAATCAACTCAAAATAATTTATAAATCAGGAGAATTTTATTGTGAAGCACATCAAGCAACCTATAACCACCTAGGGAAAGGTACAAAAACATTCAACGAAAACGGTACAAAAGGCATTCAGACTTTTCCTACCACAGTTGAAGGCAATATTATTACAATAAACATCTAAACAACAATACCGTGAAAAACAACAACTTAACTCATATAACTTTCATAGCATTGGCATTATTAATGGTTTTGGCAAAATGTAGCTATGAAAAAAATGGTTTACCGCCATCGGTAAAACCAGTAGTAATAAAAGACACAACAATAGTAATAGCTCAGCCCAAAGAATGTAGTACCGATACAGTGTATTTCGAGCAAACAATTTTACCTTTGATGGTGAGCAGTTGTGCAAAAAGCGGTTGCCATAACGCAATAGATAAGAAAAAAGGTTTAGCGTTAGACAGTTATATCGGCATAAAAAACAATGCTTCTGTAAGCGACCCCACTAGTAGCAATATTTACAGATTGCTCAACCCTGTAGCAGGCAAAAGAATGCCTCCTGCTCCAGCACCAAAATTCACCCCAGAACAAGAAAATCTAGTATTAAAATGGATACAACAAGGTGCTAAAAATAATTCTTGCGAAAACGCTACTCCTGAATGCGGAAAGACAATTAGTTTTAAAGATGATGTAAAACCAATCATAGACAAATACAATTGTACATCTTGCCATAATGATACAAGCCCAATAGGTGGTGTAAACCTTTCTACACACATTGGTATTGCCACAAAAGCAAAAGATGGTTCACTATATGGTGCCATAAGTCATCAAAGTGGTTTCACGCCAATGCCTTCAGACAATATTAAAATTACTGCTTGCGAACTCAAGACTATAAAAGGATGGATTGATGCTGGTGCAAAAAATGATTGACATCAACTAACATGATAACAAAATTCAACATAATGACAAAAAAACATTCCATTGCATTTGCTATAATTTTGCTTGTTAAGAGCACAATTTCTTTCTCTCAAAATAGTGCTTCAGACTTATTGGATATACTCAAAGACGACAGTCTTGATACAACTCCTATTTATACCACATCTACTTTCAAAACCACTAGGGTAATAAACGGACAAAGTGTAGAATCTGTTGCTCCTAGGCATTTGGACTTTAGAATTTCGCATCGTTTTGGAAAGCTAAGTGACGGATATGCTGAACTTTGGGGATTAGACCAGGCCAGAATAAGAATGGGCTTAGAATATGGCATCAACGATAGACTTATGGTAGGAATAGGAAGAAGCTCTCATCAGAAAACTTGGGATTATTTTGCCAAATACAAGCTACTGAAGCAATCTAATCAAAAACATCATTTTGCGAGTATTTCAGCATATCTAGCTGCTTTTACCAACACTATGGCAACCAGCCCCGCTAGAAAATTTTACAACAATACAGAAAGACAGTCTTATTGTGGACAAATAATAATTGCAAAAAAAATAAATGATAAGCTTTCTTTACAGCTCAGTCCTACATTTTTGCACAACAACAAAACAGAAACCCTTTTCGACGAAAACGACATCTTTTCTATCGGTTGGGGTGGAAGATATAAAATAAGTAAAAGGACTTCTTTTAATCTAGAATATTATTATACCCCTCAAAAAATAGGCGAAAACTACCAAAGAGACCCTTTATTCAAAAACAACCTTTCATTAGGCTTTGACATAGAAACAGGCGGACATGTGTTTCAGCTACACCTCAGCAATTCTAGAGGAGTGATAGAAAGTCAATACATAGGCAGTACAGACGGCAGCTGGTCTAATGGAGACATTTTTTATGGATTCAACATTTCACGAGTATTTAGTTTCGATAAAAAGCAATCAAAAAAATAATTGTTCATATAAAAACACTTAAAATGAAGCACTTAACATTATTTTTAACATTAACACTAGGTTTTAGCAACTTAGTGTCTGCACAAATATTTATGTCGAAAAACAATGAGGTTAGTTTTTTTTCGAAAACACCCATGGAAGACATTCAAGCAAGCAACAAAATTGTTAGTGCTGTGCTAAACACCCAAACACTAGATGTTGTGGTAAAAATGAAAATGACGCAGTTTGAATTTCCAAACAAATTGATGCAAGAGCATTTCAATGAAAACTATATGGAGTCTGATAAATTTCCTGAAGGAACTTTTATTGGAAAAATACAAGAAGCTATCAATTTTAGTAAAGATGGGAATTTTCCTGTAAACATAAAAGGTAATTTTACCATTCATGGCGTAGCAAAAGAAAGGATTTTGACAGGGAATTTGATTATAAAAAAAGATTTAGTCCAGTTTAGCAGTGATTTTGAAGTTGCTTTGGTAGACCATAAAATAAAAATACCGAAATTGGTTTTGATGAAAATAGCCGAAAAAATAAAAGTTAAAACATCGTTTAAGCTTACGCCTTTTGTCAAAAAGTAAGAATTTAATAACTTAAAAACCCCATCTATTTTTTCAATAGATGGGGTTTTTATAAGATTCTATAAAATTTAACCTAAGCTCTATTTTTTCAATAGATGGTTTTTTTTTATAAGTTTACAAAAAAGACTAAGCTCTTCCGCCGTCCATTTCATCTTGCCATGCTTTCAATTCATCCCATTTGCCAGCAGCCGCTAATGCAGCTTGTTTTGGCCAAGTTTCAGGATTGTGAGCAGCAAATTTAGAACCAGCTTCTGCCAATATAGCTTTCAATGAATCTACTGAAGCAACTGACAAATCAGCAAAAGATGCTATTCCTGCAGCAACAAATAATTCTGCAATTTTAGGTCCTATGCCTTCTATTTTTTTCAAATCGTCAGCTTTAGCAGCTTTCTTTGTAGCCACTACTGGTGCCTCAGCTTTTGCAGGAGCATCTACAGCTATTGCATTAGCATAAGGAAGTACTTCTACAAACGAACGACCTTTGAATCCTTTTTTGAAATGTACCAAACCATCAGCCAAAGCAAACAAAGTATGGTCTTTACCCAAACCTACGTTTACACCTGGATTATGTGCAGTACCTCTTTGGCGAACGATAATGTTACCAGCTATTGCAGGCTGACCACCGAATATTTTTACGCCCAATCTTTTACTATGCGATTCACGACCATTTCGTGAACTACCGGCTCCTTTCTTATGTGCCATTTTATTATTAGTTTATCAGTTTAAAACTATTATTACTAAAAATTTAAACCTTAAAATTTGATACCTTCTATTAATACTTTTGTTAAATTTTGGCGATGACCATTTTGTTTTTGGTAAGTTTTACGTCTCTTTTTCTTGAAAACGATTACTTTTTCACCTCTAACATGGGCTAAAATTTTACCAGATACCGAAGCACCTGCTACTGTAGGAAGACCTATTTTGATGTCTCCGTCATTGTCTACAAGGAGTACCTTGTCAAAAACCAGTGCAGCGCCTTCCTCTCCTGCCAAACGGTGGGTATAGAGGTAACGGTCTTTCTCAACTTTAAATTGCTGACCAGCGATTTCTACGATTGCGTACATTTTATATTAAATTAAATTTATTGAAATATAAATGACCTATTTCGTTTTCTAAAATAAAGAAAAACAGTCATTTAGGGGTGCAAATATATGAATAATATTTTGCAAAAAGAAAATTATCGCACTAAATTACTTTATAAAAATCTAGTTTTACTCAATTACATAAAAATATGAGCAAATATGTAGATTATTCTTTCAATAAAAATCACTATAAAGTGCTGAGAAAAAACTACTTAAAACTAATATTACTCATTTTGGGTATTGTATTTTTCAATAACCCAGCTGATGCACAAAACATCAGCAAACAGTCATATGAGGCATTGACCAATAGAGTAAATAAGCATAAAGACACAACTTTTTTATTGCATTTTTGGGCAACTTGGTGTAAACCATGTGTAAAAGAAATCGCCCAATTTGATATTATTGCTGATGAGTGCAAATTAAAAAAAGCAAAAGTAATTTTAGTATGTCTTGACGCCCCAGATCAACTTGAAAATAGTGTTGCACCATTCTTGAAAAGCAAAAATATTGTTTCGGAGGTGGTGGTATTAAAAGATACCGATATGAATTTATTGGTAAATGCGATACACCCCGATTGGTCTGGTGCCATCCCAATGTCTGTACTAATAGCTCAAAAAAATCGAAAAAAAATATTATTTGAAGGCGAATTAGCAAATTCTAACATTTTAGATAGATTAAAAGCTTTTTGTAAATAATTTTTAAAATTTTTAGATTATTTTGGACAAATTTTTGTTAATATTAGAAAATATTGCCCAAAAAATAATTTATTAACTTATAACGTTTAGTATAAAAATGTACGAAATC
Source organism: Pseudarcicella sp. (assembly GCA_017988135.1). Classification (GTDB taxonomy): domain Bacteria; phylum Bacteroidota; class Bacteroidia; order Cytophagales; family Spirosomataceae; genus JAGNSI01. The sequence continues at coordinate 1,572 of JAGNSI010000083.1, read as the reverse complement.
ATGAAAAAAATATATTTGTACTCAATCATTGTATTGTTAACAACTGGCTTGATTACTTTTTTCGCATTCAAAAACAGCTCTGTTGCTGACAGTAAAGGCTACGGCGTTGGCGACAAAGTTGCTAACTTTTCATTAAAAAGTGTTTCTGGAAAAATGATAAGCATGAACACTGATGCTACCATAAAAGGATATATTCTTGTTTTTACTTGCAACCATTGTCCTTTTTCTAAAGCTTACGAAAGCAGAATTTTGGATTTAGACAAAAAATACGCCACCAAAGGCTATCCTGTGCTGGCGATAAATCCAAACGACCCTACTGCTTATGAAGAAGATTCGTTCGAAAATATGGTTTCATTAGCTAAAAGTAAAAATTATTCGTTTGAATATCTGCATGACGAAAGCCAAAGCGTAGCAAAAGCATTTGGTGCATCTCGCACTCCTTCAACTTTTATAGTTAAAAAAGAAGGCACTAGCTTTGTAATGAGCTACATAGGTGCTATTGACGACAATTCTCAAGATGCTGGGTCTGTTTCAAAAAAATACGTAGAAGACGCCGTAAACAACTTATTATCAGGAAAACCTGTAGTGGTAAATACTACCAAAGCAATAGGTTGTGCTATAAAATGGCGTGCAAACTAAATTAATAAAGTAAATCAAAAAAGCCTTTCATTTATCGAAAATGAAAGGCTTTTTTCTGTTTAAGCTACACATTGAATTATTCTAATCTCTTTTGAGCAAAATTGCTGTCCAATTATTTTTTTGTTTTGTTTCCACTACCGACAATCCTGACGCTGAAGCTACTGCAACAATATCTTCAACATCGTGTTGATAAAAACCACTAATTGCTAAAAAAGAAGCACTTGTTTGCATAAAATTTACATATTGTGGTATATCGCTGAGTAATATATTACGATTGATATTGGCGAGCACAACATCGTAAAGGTCCTGTGGCTGATTTTCTATAGTTCCTAGCCTCATGCTTACATTAGAACAATTATTTATTCCAACATTTTCTATTGCATTTTCTACCGCCCATTCTTCTATATCTAAGCCATCTACTTTACTTGCACCTAATTTACTTGCCAAAACTGCCAAAATGCCTGTTCCAGAACCAACATCAAGTATTTTTTTACCCTCATGTTGGATAGAAACAAGCTGCAACTCCATCATCATAGAGGTGGTTTCGTGATGACCTGTGCCAAAAGACATTTTGGGATTAATAATAATATCGTATTGAAAGCTAGAGTCTAACTCGTGGAAACTAGCTCTTACTCTAATTCCTTTCTCTAAAACTGTAATTGGCTGAAAGTTTCGCTCCCACTCTTCGTTCCAGTTTTGCTTTTGAAGTTCACTAAATTTGTAATTTATGGTGGTTTGAGCTTGGTAGCGTTCTATTAATTCTTGTAAAGCTTTTTCATCAAAATCGTCTACAAATATATAGGCGTTTAACCCGTAAATTTCTTCTGTGAAAGTTTCGTAGCCAATATTGCCTAGCTCTGCCATAAGTATATCGGCAAATTCTTGCCCGACAGTCAATTGGAGTTCGATGTGGTTCATTCTGTTTTTTTTGAT
>JAGNSI010000082.1 GCA_017988135.1 Pseudarcicella sp. | reverse complement strand
ACCTCTACGACCAAATAGAAATTTCATCAGGCATAAGCAAAAACGCTCTAAAAGAAAGTTTTTTATCAACAAAAGGGCAGGACTATGACCGCAAAAACCTTAAGTTGACGACATTGAGCGGATGCTAAGACCAGATTGAGTATTGATTTTTTTAAGAAAAAAGGCATTGACAGTAAAACTCATCTCATTAACCCCTAATCAAATGCATCAAAAATTTGAAATAAAAATGAGAACATACAAAACAAAAAATTAGCAACTTTGAAGCTACTACTGTATAAATATTGTAAATTTAAAAAATTAAAAATCTGTATCTTTATTTCAGTACGATTCATGTTTTTTTTAAAAAAAACTTAAAAATATTGCTGCACTATGAAAACACAAGATGTATTTATTGCTCACCCTAACACAATTGAGCAAATCAACGCTTTAAAAGCTTTTATGCAGGCTCTTAAAATCAAATTCGAGGTTTCTAAAGAAGAAAGCTACAACCCTGATTTTGTAAATAAAATATTGGAAAGCAGGGATCAGGCTAAAAACGGCAAGGTTACACGAGTAGCAAAAGATAATTTAAAAGATTTATTAGGCTTGTAAAATGAGCTATCATTTAGATTTTACCGATAAAGCCAATGAGGATATTGCAGCTCATAAAAAATCAGGCAACAAAGCAGTGTTGAATAAATTGCTTGTTCTTTTTGAAGAACTGGCAGAACATCCATTTACAGGAACTGGCAAGCCCGAACCTCTTAAACATTCTCTTGCTGGTTGTTGGTCTCGAAGGATTAACCAAGAGCACCGTTTAGTTTACGAAGTAACGGATACCATAATCTTTATCCTCTCTACTAAAGGCCATTACAATTAATAACAGAAACTTACTGGTAGCATCATCCGCTACTACCTAAAATCCAAAGAGCGTCTCGCTCGATTCGTTCGCAAACACGCAGGCTAATTTTTAGCTAAATATTTTACGTTAATGTTCTTTAACGTGCATTTTGCAGACGTGTTTGAGTACGAATCGAGCAGGAGGCTCTCTATGATAATCTGTCGTAGCTGACGCAAAAACCAGTTACAGAATCGTACGTGATCGTGCAGACACATAGGTCTGCCCCTACATCGTCATTGTATAATATTATTTGTAAATAAATCATTCATTTTGGCATTGAAATTCATGTAGGGGCGAACCTATGTGTTCGCCCATCGAACCTATTTGTTCAACCATCGAACATGTTTGTTCAACCATCGAACATGTTTTTTTCCCTTACTGGTAAAAAACATCCGCTACTACCTAAAATTTCAAGAGCGTCTCGCTCGATTCGTTCGCAAACACTCAGGCTAATTTTTAGCTAAATATTTTACGTTAATGTTCTTTTGCGTGCATTTTGCTGAAGTGTTTGAGGACGAATCGAGCACCCATTGGTCTAAGTATGTGGCATATACCTAAAACATTATGCGTTTGTAACTTTTAATAATAGAGATTTTAGTGATAGAAACGAAGATAGAAATTGTTTGTTTTTTGAGGTAATGAAAGGTTAATATTAAATTTTCAGTTACAAACTGAAATGAGATATAGTCCAAGTCACAGACTTGAAAAAGAGATGACCAGTGAGTAACCCAAAAGTAGACCTAAAGTAGACCTAAAGTAGACCTAAAAGTAGACCTAAAGTAGAAATTTAAAAGCTAAAAAAACGCCAAAGTAGCCCTAATTTAGCCCTTTTTGTATTTTATTCTACTTTTAACTTTTACTTGTCATTTTTCCTCAAAAAAAAAGCCCTATCCACAACAAAAATGGATAAGGCTTTTTTGAAAAATTAAAGTCTAATATAATCTTAAAAAGACTTAGCTATGCTTGTAAAATCTCTTGATTTGAGCGAAGCTCCGCCTATCAAACCTCCATCTACATCTGGGCAAGCGAATAATTCTTGAGCATTTTGAGCATTACAGCTTCCACCGTAAAGAATACTGGTGTTATCTGCAATTTCTTGACCATATTTCCCAGCTATATGCTTACGTAAATATTCGTGCATCTCTTGTGCTTGTGCAGATGAAGCGGTAAGACCCGTTCCGATTGCCCAAATAGGTTCGTATGCTATCACCACTTTTGAAAATTCTTCTGCCGACAAGTGAAATAAGCTTTCTGTCAATTGACCTGCAACAAAAGCTAAAAATCCAGTTGATTCACGCATTTCTAATGACTCACCACAACAAAAAATAGGTGTCATTCCATTTGCCAACACTGCATTTGTTTTTTCGGCAAGCTGACTGTTGCTTTCTGCAAAATATTGTCTTCTTTCGCTATGACCCAATATTACATAACCAATCCCTATCGATTTCAACATTACAGGAGATATCTCGCCAGTGTATGCTCCAGAAGTTTTGGCATGACAGTTTTGCGCAGCTACACCCATATTGGCTACAGGAGACACATATTGCTGAATTTTATCTAAATACAAAGCTGGCGGAGCTATCACTACCGTAACTTGGCTGTTCACTTCGTCTTTCACCATGTGTATTACTTCAGAAGCCAAAGCTAAAGCTTCGTCTAAAGTTGTATTCATCTTCCAGTTTCCTGCAACAATTTTCTTTCTCATTTTTTTATTTTAAATTATTCTTTAATGTTATTTTAATAATGATAAACAATTCATTAACAACCGTTTGTACTGAGCCAAAAATGTATTATATTTAGGTAAATTTGAATTAAAATCATGACTAGATTTACTCAAATATTTATTCTGTTTTTCGTATCTATCGTTAATACTTATAGTCAAAACGATTTGATAGGTTTTCAATTTGCCAAAAATCGCAGAACAGTACACATTCCTTTTCAATTTCATGCAAATTTAATCATTGTACCTCTAAAAATCAATGATTCAGACACTTTACATTTTATATTAGATACTGGACTTGGGGTTACATTACTTACAGACCCTTCAGTTGTTCGTTTTTTAAAACCAACTATCAATCGACAAGTCACTGTTAAAGGGATTGGATCGGGAGAAAATCTTGCTGCTGGGTTGTCCATCAACAACCTTATAACTATAGGCGATGCAGTAGGTTATCAACAAAACATCACTGTTCTTAAAGATGGTACATTAGACCTCTGGAGCTATGTTGGAACTAAAATACATGGCATTATTGGTTATGAATTTTTCAGCCCATTTGTTGTTTCTATAGATTTCGAAAACAAAATAATTACATTACAAAAACCGGAACACTATTCATACAAAAAAAGAAAAGGCGAAAAATTTCAGATAATTATAGAAAAAAACAAACCTTATCTCAACGATATTGTCATAACTAACGGCAAAAGTACCTCTAAAATAAAAGCAATCATCGATTCGGGAGCAGGACATGCGTTTTTATTAGAAACGTCATCCAATATTATTTTTGATTTACCCCCAGTTATGGTGCCTTCATCATTGGGTATGGGGCTAAATGGTAGCATAAATGGGCATTTAGGCAGATTAGAAAAAATACAAATCGGAAATACCATTTTATCTTCTGTAATCACTTCGTTTCCTGACAGTACTTCTATAAAATCTAGCACCCCAAAAAGAAATATTTTTAGAGGAAATATTGGTGGCGAATTTCTCAAACGCTTCAAAGTTACTTTCAATTACCATGATAAATATATAGTATTGAAGCCCATCAAACACCAAATAAAACAAGCCTTTGAATACAATATGTCTGGCATAGAACTCGTAGCCAAAGGCGAAAACTTTACAGATTTTATCATAGAAAGTGTTACGCCAAACTCCCCAGCCTATCACGCTGGACTGCAAAAAGGTGATCTTATTTTGTATATAGACAATAAAGCTTCGCAAGAACTTAAAGCATCAGAAATTTACAATCTGCTCCAAAAAAAAGATGGCGAACAAATAAATATGATTGTAAATCGTGAAGGTGCAAGTAGAATATTTGTTTCTTTTGTTTTGAAAAAATTAATTTAAAAACGATTTAAAAATCAAGATTCCACTTTTGTATCACCAAACTGTTCAAGTTTTTTTGTTTAAATTGCGATAAATCTACCATTCAAATACTATCTAATGAGCCATACGAGTACCGAGAACAATTCTTTTTCAAATATATTGCTCAAATGGTATCAAATTCACAAAAGAGATCTCCCATGGCGTAACACAAAATCACCTTACCTAGTATGGTTGTCGGAAGTGATTTTGCAACAAACTAGAGTAGCCCAAGGTTTACCCTATTACAATGCTTTTAGCACCCAATACCCTAGTGTAGAATTGCTCGCAGCAGCAAGTCAAGACGAGGTATTACGACTTTGGCAAGGATTAGGCTATTATTCTAGGGCAAGAAATATGCACAACACTGCCAAACAGATTGTAAACGAACACAATGGTTTTTTCCCCGATAGCTACTCAGGTTTATTAAAACTAAAAGGTATAGGCCCGTATACTGCTGCGGCTATCGCATCTTTTTGCTATCAGGAAAAAGTGGCTGTAGTAGATGGAAATGTGTACAGGGTGCTAGCAAGAGTATTTGGCGAAACCACAGATATATCTACTGGTACAGGAAAAAAAACATTTCAAAATTTAGCCGATAAACTCATAAACAAGCAGCAGCCAGACATTCACAACCAATCTATCATGGAGTTTGGGGCTTTACATTGCACACCCAAAAGCTACCAATGTGGCACTTGCCCACTGGCAACAACATGCGTAGCCAACATTTCTGAATCGCAACATTTATTACCCGTAAAAACCAAAAAACTGACTATCAAGCAACGTAATTTGAATTATTTGGTTTTTGTTAAAGAAGAAAAAATATTCTTAAAACAAAGGCACGATAATGATATTTGGGCAGGCTTATTTGATTTTTTTGAAATAGAAACTACCCATGAAAACAACATTGAAAACATATTAGAAAACCAATTTCTTGATGAGCTCAAATCTAATATTTCAACCATAAGCGAACCCTATATTTTACAACATATACTTACTCATCAAAAAATAAAAGCCTTTTTTTATATTGTAACTTTAAACGAAAACTTCAGTGATAAAAGCTTGACAAATGGTAAATTTTACAACATAAGCGAAATAGAAAACTTAGCAAAACCAGTATTGATATCCAACTTTTTAAATAAATATTTCAGCTAAGCTTCAGTATCTTTTTTTGATTTATTGGATTAATGTTTTAAATTCACTAGTAATTTTTTAATTATAAAATTTTAAAAAAACATGGCAGGCGTAAATAAAGTAATATTATTAGGAAATCTAGGACAAGACCCTGAAATTAGAAATTTACCAAACGGTTCTAAAGTAGCCAATTTCAGCATAGCAACTTCAGAAAGGTATACCAATAAAGACGGTCAAGTAGTAGACCAAACAGAATGGCATCGCATAGAACTATGGGACAACCTAGCCACTATTGCCGAAAAATACCTAAAAAAAGGAAACTCAGCCTATGTAGAAGGTAGAATAAGAACCGAAGAATGGCAAGACAAAGAAGGCATAAACAGAAAAGGTATAAAAATAAGAGCAACAGCATTGACGCTGGTTGGCGGAAACAACAATAGCGAAAACACCAACAATGACGGTGCATATAGCAACAGAGTAAGCCCAGCCGAAGATAAAAAATCAACGAAAACCGAATTTGACCTAAAGCCAAATGACGATTCGGACGATTTGCCATTTTAAAAAACAACATATTCTTTTCACCATCACAATCATTTAATGATAAATAATATATTACAAATAGACCTCACAACTAGCTTAGGCGTGTATGGGCTAAATATTGTTATTTTAATATTTTTATTATTTTTATCCGCATTACTTTCAGGTTCTGAAGTAGCTTTTTTTTCTATAAGTTCCGACGAGCGTAGTGTGTTGCGTACCAGCGAGTCAAACCAAGAAAAAATAGTATCCAAACTATTAGACAAGCCACAAAACCTACTAGCTACTTTACTGATTTTTATCAATCTCGTCAATATCACATTTGTTACATTAGCCACCTACCTTACCAAAGAAATAGCAGGTAGAGAAAACGCTAATTCTCTAGCTGTCACACTTGTATTATTAGTAGGTATCACCTTTGTAATTGCTTTTTTTGGTGAACTTATTCCAAAAGTATGGGCGCAAAAGAATAGTTTAAAGTTTGCAAAATTTACAGCAAAATTCATAGACATAGCTTCGGTAATATTCAAACCAATAGCTTCGGTATTGCTAGGTCTGAGTAATATTATCGAAAAAAGAGTGGAACGCAAAGGATACAATATCACAGCAGACGACCTCAATCATGCCTTAGAAATGACAGGAAACGATGCCACCGCTCAAGAAAAAGACATACTAAAAGGTATAGTGAACTTCGGAAGCACTTCCTCTAAAAGTATAATGAAAACAAGGCAAGACATCACAGCTTTTGATATCAGCCTAAATTTTCATGAATTGATGGATAAAATAAACAAATCGGGCTATTCAAGAGTACCTGTTTACCGTGACACCATCGACAAAGTAGAAGGAATTTTATACATTAAAGACCTTTTGCCTCATATAGAAAAAGATGAAAATTTCAATTGGCAAGCATTATTACACCAAACTTTCTTTATTCCAGAAAACAAAAAAATTGACGACCTACTATACGATTTCCAAGAAAAAAGAGTTCATATAGCTGTTGTAGTAAACGAATACGGCGAAACAGAAGGAATAATCACCATGGAAGATATTATTGAAGAAATAGTGGGAGACATCCATGATGAGTCAGATGTTGAAGATTTGGGCTATACCAAAAATGAAGATGGAAGCTATGAATTTGAAGGAAAAATATCACTCAATGACGTAGCTAGAGTATTGGGACTAGAACCCGATTTTTTTGACAAATCAAGAGGAGAAAGCGAATCATTAGGCGGGCTGATAATAGAACTATTTGGTCGCTTTCCACATGCAGCTGAAGAAAAAATATTTGAACAATTCACATTCAAAATATTATCTGTGGACGCTAAAAAAATTAAAAAAATAAAAATAATAACAGGAAATCTTACTCCAGAAAAAGAAATAGACAATCTATAAAAACAATCATTAAAAAATGAAAAATCCATTAAATTCAATATTAGTTTACAGCCTATTAGTTTGTTACTCTTGTTCAGAACCCGCTTTGCCAATCACAGAAGATGCAACGTTTGTAAAAGGAGTAAACAATGGTTTAATTGAAAACGAGTCGCTCAACCAAGCATCAGGAATAATAGCCAGCAGAACAAATGAAAGAATACTTTGGCACCACAACGACGGAACTTCACCCAACAAGCAGCTTCTTTTTGCAACAGACTACAACGGAAAAAATGTTAAACAGTTTGTATTAAATAAATATTTCAATCGTGATTGGGAAGATATTGCCATTGTAGGCGACCAAAACGAAGCCACAATCTATATCGGAGATATTGGAGACAACAGTCATGTGCATTCACTCAAATATATTTATACGTTCAAAGAACCCAAAATAGACCCTAATGCACCCAACAATGTAGTAATAGACAAAGTAGAAAAAATAGCTTTTCAATATTCAGATGGAATAAAATACGATTCGGAATGCCTTATGGTAGACCAGTCTACCAAAGACATTTATGTTATTACAAAGTCTGATCTATTAGACCCAAAAAGTACTTCAAACTTATTCAAAATAAAATATCCACAATCTACCAAACAAATAAATACAGCAGAGTTTGTTTTAACAGTCCCTTTTTCGACAGTTACAGGTGGAGATATTTCGGCAGATAATAGCGAGATTCTTATCAGAACTTATTTGGAAGTTTTTTACACAAAACTTCGTCCAAACGAAAGCATAAAAGATTCATTTAGACGAAATTTTAGCAACTTACCTTATTTGTTTGAGCCACAGGGTGAAGCCATATGTTTCGAAGCAACCCCTAAACCAAACTACTTCACTACCAGCGACTCACAAGTACCCAAAGTACCTAACTTATATTTTTATAAACGCAATTAAGATAAACCATCTTTCAATTTATCGGCATTTTCTGCGATACGTAACTGTTCAATAAAATCGCCGATTTCACCATCCATCACCACAGGCAAATTGTGCACAGTGTAACCTATTCTATGGTCTGTAACACGCCCTTGAGGATAGTTATAAGTGCGTATTTTGTCTGATCTATCTCCCGAACCAACCATAGACTTCCTTTCGCCAGCAATAGCATTCTGTTGTTTCGCCAACTCTATTTCGTACAACCTCGAGCGAAGCACGGTCATAGCTTTATCGAAGTTTTTGATCTGCGAGCGTTCATCTTGACACTGCACCACCAAGCCCGAAGGCATGTGGGTTACCCTTACCGCAGAGTAAGTAGTATTTACAGATTGCCCTCCAGCCCCAGAAGAGCAGAATGTATCTTTACGGATATCATTCATATTTATAACTACATCCACTTCATCGGCCTCAAACAACACAGCCACAGAAGCAGCCGAAGTATGTATACGTCCTTGCGACTCTGTTGCTGGCACACGCTGTACTCTGTGCACACCCGACTCAAACTTTAACTTACCGTACACATCTTCACCCGTCACACTGGCTATTATTTCTTTGTAGCCACCAGAAGATGCCTGTGTAGAATCCATCAGTTGAAACTGCCAACCTTGATTGCTACAATACCTTTGGTACATTCTAAAAAGATCTCCCGCAAAAATACCTGCTTCGTCGCCACCTGTACCTGCTCTTATTTCAAGAATACAATTTCTAGAATCGTTAGGATCTTTAGGAATCAGCATTTCTTTCAAAAGCTCTTCCATAGCCTCTTTTTGAGGCAACAAATCATCCAACTCAGCTTTCGCCATATCTCTGAAATCTTCGTCTTTTTCAGTAGCTATCACATCTTTTGCACCGTCTATATCATCAAGAATTTTCTTGTAATCGAAATATTTATCTACAATTTTTTGTAAATCTTTGTACTCTTTACCTAAGCTGGTATATTTTTTCAAATCAGAAACCACTTCTGGCATCGAGATTTGTTGTTCTACTTCTAAAAAACGTTCACGTATTGCTTCTAATTGTTCAAGCATGTTTGTCTTATTTTGTCTAAATATTTAGTACGAAAGAATCTACTGTCGAAATGTTTTACAAAAAACTATATTGTAAAAGACCACAAAGGTACAAAAAAATGAAGAAATTTTAATAGTAGTATTTTATGAATTTAAGTCCCCAATGATATACGCTTAAATTTGCTTTTTCATTATTTAGAATTCATATAAAAACAAATGTTTATAGTTTAAAATAAACTCATAAAATTTGTATATTTGCAAATAATTAAGCCGAAGATTGGCAATCTTTTAGCCCAAAGTATTTAACTTTTTTCTACCCATGAAATTTTCTATCATTACGGTTTCTTACAATAGCGCAAAAACCATTCAGCAAACCATAGAAAGTGTTTTGTCGCAAAACTATACAAACCTTGAATACATAGTGATAGACGGTGCTTCTCAAGACGGAACTTTAAAAATATTAGAGAATTATAAAGAAAGAATAAAATACATTTCAGAACCCGACAAAGGCATATATGATGCCATGAACAAAGGAATAAAAATAGCAACAGGTGACTTTATAGGTACTATAGGTTCGGATGACTTTTATCCCAACACCCAAGTGATATCAGATGTAGCGGCATACTTAACCAAAACAAAATCAGACTCGCTCTATGGCGATATACAGTTTGTAAACCCTGGCAATGAGTCTAAAATAGTAAGAAACTGGAAAGCAGGCGAATACAATATAAAAAAATGGCTACATGGCTGGATGCCACCTCATCCAACTTTTTATATCAAAAAAAATATTATAATTAATCTAGGCGGATTCAATACCACTTTCAAATGCTCAGGAGACTACGAACTAATGTTGAGAATTTTATATAAAAACAAAATTTCAACTACCTATTTGCCTCAAATATTAATGACAATGAGGAACGGAGGAACCAGCACTGCCACTTACAAACATAGACTTACCGCCAACAAAGAAGACCGATTGGCATGGAAATTAAACAATATCAAACCAAGGTTTTATACCTTATTTTGGAAGCCCATTTCTAAAATCTCTCAAATATTTTAACAAAACAATACATTTTATCCATTAACATTTTTTTTAAAAATTAAAATGAAATTATCCAAATACCTTACCATATTGTCGCTCATACTGGCTTTAGGTTGCAAAGAAAAAGAAACAGAAACAGCCCCTGTTGATGTTATTACAACTTCGCCAAGTTTCGAGCAAGAAGATGTCATAGAAAATGATATTGCCTTACAATGGTCAAACATGACTTTGTTTGTTGCTAAAAACACCAAAAAAAACACCCCAACTTACGCATCAAGAGGCTTTGGGTATATCGGACTAACGATGTATGAGTCTGTAGTGCAAGGGTCAAAAGAATACAGCTCATTGGAAGGACAACTCAACGACCCAAATATGACATTGACACTACCCAAACCCGATAAAACCAAAGAATACAATTGGGTTTTGAGTTTAAATGCAGGGCAAGCTAGCATCATAAAAAACATTTATGACCCTGCTTTTACTACAGACGAAAGCGTTCGAAGAAAAATAGATTCACTAGAAACTGTCATTTACAACAAATACGCTAAAGGCTTAGACTCTAGCACAATCAAACGATCAACTGCGTACGGGCGAGAAGTTGCCAAAAAAATTTACGAATGGTCAAAAACAGATGGAGGAGACAAAGCTTACACCAGAAATCTTCCTACCAATTACACCATACCTGTAGGTCAAGGATTCTGGGTAGTACCTACGTTCTCTCAAACAAGTAGCACATTAACATCTTCCCTGCATCCAACCTGGGGAAACAACAGAACTTTTATAAGTACTAACCAAACACTAACAGTTCCGAAAGCAATAACATACAGCACATTGCCAAATTCAGACTACTATGCGCAAATGCTTTCTGTTCGTAATAAGAAAACAAATTTAACTCAAGAAGAAAGAGAAATTGCTGCATGGTGGGGAGACGACCCAGCATTCACATTTACACCTCCAGGGCACTCATACAGTATTGCCCAAATTGCTGCAAAAAAATCAAATGCTAAATTATTCAAATCTGCACAGAGCTTTGCAGCAGTTGGTATGGCAATAGCAGATGCATTTGTCAATTGTTGGAAATGCAAATACACCTATAATGCAGAAAGACCGTCTTCTTACATCAAAGCTCAGATAGACCCAATGTGGATTTCTTTTTTCCCAGAGCCACCATTTCCTGCATTTCCATCAGGGCATGCCACTCAAGGAAGTGCTTGTGCAACAGTACTTACCCAAACATATGGCAGTGACTTTGCGTTTGAAGATAATTCTCATGAAAACAGAGCCGACGATGTATTACTAAATGTAGGATTTAAAAACCGCAGGTACAATTCGTTTTGGGAAGCAGCAGAAGAATCTGCCTATTCAAGATTCTTAGGCGGTATCCACACCAATCATGACAACCAAACAGGACTTACTGAAGGAAGAAAAGTTGGCTCAAATGTCAATAAATTAAAATGGAAAAAATAAAAAAATAGCCAACTACAAGTTTTATTAAAAAAAGCTACTCAATGTTTTCAAAGACACTGAGTAGCTTTTTTATTTCAAATAAATGACATGATGTAAAGATTTAATATAAATGCATAAATTTGATTTTATTAATCTAAAAAAAGCAAAACATTTCATAAAATGGCAATAATAAAATCAATCAAAAATATAAGTCCAAAATTCGGAGAAAAATGTTGGCTTGCCGAAAATGCCACAATTGTTGGCGATGTACAAATGGGAGAACACTGTAGCGTTT
>JAGNSI010000204.1 GCA_017988135.1 Pseudarcicella sp. | reverse complement strand
CAGTTGTTGCCCAAATTGCATTTTTGTTGCCCAACACTTATAACGTTGCCCTTCGGAGAAATAATGCACCATACAGCACCACTTGGCTACAAGTAGCACCATAAAGCACTAAATAGTATAATGAGTAGTAATATTAAAATACCTAAATTTTGCACCTTTTGCGGTCAGGCTTTTGTTGCCCAAAAAACCACTACAAGGTTTTGTGGCCATACTTGTGCAAGTAGAGCCCACAAACAAAGAGTAAGAGAAAAGAAAGTTCAAGATACCTTAAATGACCAGATCAAAGATATTACTTCAGAGAATCTAAATGCATTCCGTGCCTTGCCTGTTCAAACCACAAATTTTATTAATCTACGTGATAAAGATTTTCTAAGTATTCAAGAAGCTTCTATTTTGTTAGGTACAAGCCGATGGACCATTCAAAGAATGATTAAAAGTAATCGTTTGCCTGTGGCAAAGCTGGGTGATAGAACCATTATTAAAAGAGCATCAATCGATAATTTATTTAACCAATAAAAGATAAGAAATGAAAGTAACATTAAGACAACGACTCAAAGGCGATAAGATAAGCCTTTATTTAGAGTACTATGCCGATGGTAAACGCCAGTATGAATATTTGAATTTGTACTTAACACCCGACCCCGAAAAAGGAAAGCTGACCAATGCAGTAAAAGAAGAAAATAAAAAGGTGCTGGCATTAGCAGAAACCATTCGCAGTAAAAGACATTTGGAAATTCAAAATAGCACATATGATTTCCACGATAAGGAAAAATTAAAAACATACTTTATTATGTATATGGAATCTTTGGCTGAAAAACGTAAAGACAGCAAAGGGAATTACGGTAATTGGGATAGTACCATTAAGCACTTAAAAAAGTATTGCCCAAGAGATATTCAGTTTAACCAAATCAATAAAGCTTTTGTTGATGGCTTTAGAGAGTACTTGCAAAAGGATGCAAAATCAAAAACCAAGAAAGCTATATCTACCAATACTAAGTATAGCTATTTTAACAAATTTAGAGCAGCATTAAAACAAGCTGTAAGGGATGGAATAATAAAAACCAACCCAGCCGAAATGGTAGAAGGTTTACCACAAGGCGAGCCGGTAAGAGAGTTTTTGACTTTGGAAGAAGTAAAATCATTAGCAAGAACTGAATGTGCAAATGCCCTAATGAAACAAACATTTCTTTTTGCTTGCCTTACAGGCTTACGTTTTAGCGATATTCAAAAATTAAAATGGTCTGAAATGCAGCAGTCCGAAGAACTGGGGCATTATATTCGTTTTACCCAGCAAAAAACTAAAGGCTCTGAAACGTTACCAATATCAGATGAAGCGTTTAGTTTGATTACCACTGAAAAAGGCAAACCCGATGATTTAGTTTTTCCTGATATGCTTTATTCAGATAGTAGAAATGTGGATCTACATAGATGGATGATAAAAGCAGGAATTGAAAAACACATTACATTCCATTGCAGTCGTCATACTTACGCCACTTTGCAATTAACTTTGGGTACTGATATTTTTACTGTAAGCAAGTTACTTGGCCATAGACATTTGAAAACAACACAGATTTATGCTAATGTAATTGACGAAAAGAAAACTGTTGCAGCTAACAAAATTAAAATAGGACTATGAACTCAAAAATTCTAAATAGTATTTATTATGGTGAACTAAAGCCCTGGCTAATTACATTCGATAATGAAAGGGGATTGAAAGAAACAATTAGGGCTGTCAGCAAAATGCCTTTTGCTTCCATATCCGATTACGAAAATCGTTTGAAGGTTTTATTACAAAAATTGCCAAGTTTACAGCATAGCTTTAGTGCTTTGCAATTGCAAATATTGCAGCCACTCCATTATTCAACTTCGTTGCCAGAGCCTTCAACCCTGCCACAACATTTTTACAAAGCAATAATTGAAGCAGAGAAAATCAGATATTATAATGAAACCCTTGCCAATCCATTTATAAAAGATAATGCTTTAGATGTTCCTTACCAAATAGGTGAAAAATCTTTAAAAGGTATCGCTATTTTAGCCAATGAATTAAACAATGTACTTGTACAAAAAGACATTGATAATACTGACCTTACTTATTTTACCCTATTGTATTTACGCAATTCATTGATAGAATTATTCTTTTCAATTCAAGAAAAGTTTAAAGAGCATTTAAGTAATGTTTACGATTCCTTTGCAGATTTTGCACTTTATTGTTTAGATGAAAATACTTTACAAATAGAATTGACTCAAAAAGTTATTCAGAAAGAAACGACATCAATTGCATCTTCAAATAATGAAGCTTTCAATTTTGGATTTAAAGGTGATGTTGATAAACTAAAAAATTTAATAAAGGTTTTATGTGTCCATAAAAATCTATTAAATGAGCAACTTACAAGCCAAGAACATTTATTTGAATTACTAACAACCAAAGATATTAATACCAAAAATTATCAAATACATTTCGGTTGCAATACCAATTTAATGACTTACATATTGATTAGTTTTAAAAAGAATTTCCCAAAAATGACCTTTGCAAATATTGGCAGAAGCGAAATTTTTATAACCGATAATAATACTTTAGTAAAGGCTTCTTTGCTCTCAAACTCAAAATCTAATAACGATTTATCGAAGCAAACAAAAGCAGAAATTGACAAGATTTTCAAAGAAAACGATATGTAAAACATATAGATAGATATATAAACATATAGATTTCTATATGCTTAATTATGTCTATACCACCCACCCCCTCCACATTTTAGAGTTTTGTTCCATCATTTAAAAATAATAAAAGATGGCAACAGAAAATTTAATTCTCGACAAGCTCACAGAAATAGCTTCAAAGCTAGACGAGCAAAACTTACTGCAAAAAACAGTATTGAACTTTAGCGAAACTTGCAAGTATTTAGATGTAAGTGAATCGCATTTGTACAAACTTACCAGTACAAAACAAATCCCCCATTTCTGCCCACAAGGCAAAAAACTCTATTTCAAACGTATCGAGTTAGACGATTGGTTACAACGTAACCGTCAATCATCTACCGATGAAATTGACAAATTGGCTACTGAGTACATTCTCAAAAACAAACGCAAATAGATTTTTTAACCGAAAAGAAAGTAAAGAAATGGCATCAAGTACCATATTTAAAAACTTTACTATCCCAATAGAAAAAAAATCTCTATTGCTGATAGGTAAAGACATCATTTCCGATAAATACAAAGCGGAAGTAGAAGAAATCCGCAATCTTATTGCACAAGGCAATAAGGAAGCGGCCAGCGAAAAGAAAAAGCAATTACTTGCTTTTACGCCTTCGGCTGTTTTTACCGAAAAAAGGCAAATGCCTTTTCTCGAAATGTACAGTGGCTTTGTGCATCTTGATTTTGACAAGCTCACACCTGAACAGCTACATTCAGCTAAACAGAAAATTTCAGAAATACCCTATACGCATCTTTGCTTTATTAGTCCCAGCGGTAATGGATTAAAGGTATTTGTAGAAGTAGATACCGAAGTAGAGCTACACGAAACAGCTTATGCACAAGTGATGCAATTTTACGAAGAAGCAACAGGGCTAAAGGCTGATGAAAAATGCAAAGATGTGACAAGGC
>JAGNSI010000081.1 GCA_017988135.1 Pseudarcicella sp. | reverse complement strand
GAATTACTCAGCACAAAAATGCAGTGGCAACCATTCAGGAAATTACTAATCTATTATTATTGAAAGGGAGTATTGGTAAAAAAGGAGCAGGTATTTGTCCTGTGAGAGGGCATTCTAATGTTCAAGGTGATCGCTCGATGGGTATTTTTCATTTACCAACAGAGCAATTAACCAATAGATTACGCACCGTTTTTGGTTTTGATCCACCACTTGCAGCTGGGTACGATGTGGTAGCAAGCATAAAAGCTATGCACCAAAAGAAAGCCAAAGTGTTTTTTGCTTTGGGTGGAAACTTTCTTTCTGCAGCTCCAGATACCAATTTTACTGCCCAAGCACTTCAAAACTGTGATTTGACCGTTCATGTATCCACCAAGTTAAACAGAAGCCATTTGGTGCATGGCAAAACTGCTTTGATTTTACCATGTTTGGGAAGAACTGATAAAGATATGCAAGCAACTGGACAACAATTTGTTACCACAGAAAATAGTATGGGAGTGGTGCAGTCGTCAAAAGGAATTTTAGAGCCGCTTTCAAGTAAAATGATGAGTGAACCAGCAATAATTTGTCATTTGGCACATTCGGTTTTGAAAAATAAATCTTCAATAGAGTGGTTGAAATTGGCAGATAATTATGATGAAATTAGAAATCTGATAGCCAAAAGTGTTTCAGGTTTTGAAGATATGAATGAAAAAGTAAGAGCTGACAATGGTTTTGAGCTGTATAATGGGCCAAGAAAAGCACAATTTAACACAACAACAGGAAAAGCCATGTTTACAATAAATGCCTCAGAACCTATCATATTAAAAGAAAATGAGTTTTTGATGATGACTATTCGTAGTCACGACCAGTTTAATACCACTATTTACGGTTTGAATGATAGATATAGGGGTGTTTTCAACGAAAGAAGAATAGTTTTTATGAACGAAAACGACATTGTAAATCAAGGTTTAAAACAATATGATATCGTTGATTTGTGTAGTTTTTACAATGGAATCCAACGCAAAGCAGAAAAGTTTATAATTGTATCCTATCAAATTCCTCAAGGTAATGTAGCTACTTATTTTCCTGAAACCAATACACTTGTGCCCATAGATTCTTATGCCGACAAAAGCCATACACCAACCTCAAAGTCAGTAATTGTGAAGCTAAGCAAAGTTGGTCGTTACGATAAATTGTCTAGGGAGAAAATATTGACAAATGTATAATTTATCAAATAATAGCTAAGTGAATACTTGGATAACAAGATGAAAAATAGTATATTTGCGAAGAATTATATTGATATTCAAAGAGTTGTCATCTTGATGAAGATTTGATTATCTTTGTTTATTCTATTTTAAACTATTTTTTTAACAGAATATGATACAAAAACAAACTTATTCATATTCGAAAAAAATTGTTTTAGGCTTGTTTCTAATAGTATTTTTGATTCCACAACAAGCCCAGTCAGTTTTTTTTGGCAATCATAAAACTCTTATTGGGCTACAATTTAGCTATGGAAATGTGTGTCAAAAAGTTATTAAAGTTGACATATATTGTTTCGGAATAAAAATAGGCAGTACACATCGTTTCGAAACCATTAAATGCGAATCTGAAGTTTACAAACATCTTGGAAGGTTTGAGCTGTAAATACTTTAAAAAAAATATCGAGAACTGAAACCAGTTCTTTTTTTATGCAAAACAATTACTATTTTCTTCGAAGGCTATCAGCCGAAATTTTTTCTAAGCTCAATAATTTTATATTACTCAGTTGTTTTTCTCAAGAAAAAGACGAACTAGTTTTAGAATTTTTTAAACCCCAAACGCAAACTTATTTTTACATCAAAGCTATACTAAAAAGCGATTTCTGTTGCCTTACTTTTCCTTCAGATTTTAAAAGAGCAAACAGAAATACAGTAGATATTTTTAAGCAAACCATAGATAATAAAGTAGTTGGCTTTACACAGTTTGAAAACGAAAGAGCATTTTCTTTAGATTTTGCAAGAAATAATTACCGAATTTTGTTTAAAATGTATGGAAATCGGGCTAATATTATTTTGTTTCAAGGCAATGAAGCTGTAGATCAATTTCACCACAAATTCAAAAATGATCAGTTGTTAGATTTAAGCCAGCTGCATCGCCCGATAGTACAAGATGAAAAAAGTTTTAATTCGTTTGGTCTAAAAGCAACTTTTCCAACATTTAGTAAACAAATGTTGAACATACTGGGCGAGAATTGTGAATGGACAACTATTCAAAATCACTTAAAAGAATTAAATGAGGGTGATTTTTACGTTGTTAAAACTGCTACAGATATAGAGCTTACCAATAAACCTAATTCTGAAGAAGTTTTAGCCCAAAGCCCATCTGCGATACAAGCGAGTAATTTTTTTAACCAATTTTACGCTAAAATAAATATATTAGAAAAGGAAAAAAACGATTATATCTCTTTGTTAAATAAAAAAGTAGATAGAAATCAAGCGTATATCGATAAATGTATATTGGAACTTCAGCATATCTCAAATGCTGTTTCGAATGAAGAAATTGGGCACATTTTGATGGCAAATTTGCATCAAATCAAAAACAACACCGACAGCGTAGTTTTACATGATTTTTATAGAGACCAAGAAATAATGGTCAAATTAAAAAAAGAATTGACTCCACAAGCCAATGCCGAAAACTATTATAGAAAAAGCAAAAACAAAAAGAAAGAAATAGAAAATCTACACTCGAATATAAATAAAAAAGAAATAGAAATAGAGCAGTTATTGTTAGAAATAGAAGGGCTTACAGCAATAGAATCTATCAAATCTTTACGGAAAATAACCCAACCTAGTCAGTCAAATTTAAAAGTAGCCGAAAAAATTAAAGCAGAATCTTTATTCAAGCATTTTAGAATAGTCGATTATGATGTTTTTGTTGGTAAAAACGCCAAAAATAATGATTTATTAACCTTAAAATATGCCCACAAAGATGACATTTGGCTTCATGCAAAAGATGTAGCGGGTTCACATGTTGTTATCAAAAGTCAAGCAGGTAAAAGTTTGCCTGTGAATGTATTAGAAAAAGCAGCATCGTTGGCGGGGTATTATTCAAAACGAAAAAATGATACACTTTGTCCTGTGATTTACACAGAAAAAAAGTTTGTCAGAAAAGCAAAAGGCATGGCCGATGGACAAGTAATTGTTGAAAAAGAAAACATCATATTAATGGAGCCTCGATTATTAGACTGAATCGGGTGTTTGGAAATCTATAGGAGCTTCTAATAAATGCTTTACTTCGTGAGTGGGTAAAGCATATTCTATTTGCCAACCCATGGAAATCGCCATTTGATTGAGCATTACCAGTGCTTGTTTTTTAGCAATTTTAGGCAATTCAGACGCTATTGCTTTATTCTGCATGGTTATTTTTGCATCAGAAAGGATTTGAGTGTAATCTTCATTTTTAAATTTGTTGAGCAAGCCGTGATCTATGTCGTAAAACTTATAATCGGTGTCTGTACTCAAAATCTCAGGTTCAGGAAAGTGATCTATTTTCATGGTTTTGGATTCGTTTTGCCAAGTGATTTTTACTTTTTCAAAATCAAAGCCTACCAATACTTTTGCTTTAGCAACAATCAGTGCTTTTTTGTTGAGTTTAGTTAGCCCAAAGAGAATTTCTTTTTCAGAGCTATGGTCATAAATTTCTGAAAAATGCCCTTCTGCTAACACTATTTTGAATACTTTTTCTACCCTTTCGAGCAGAATATTTGCTTCATTTTTAACTATCACTTGGCTGGTTCCACCTTTGAATTTCATGATTAATCCATAAATGCCAATTCCAGCTATTACGCCAACTATACAAAAAAGTATATTTAAGAAAGAATACATCGATTTTATGATTTATTAGATTATTTTTTTGTTGCTTTTTTATGCTTTTGAGTTACAATATTAGCTAAAACTATTTTAATAAACATTTAAAAAGTTATTATAAGTGATTGATTCGTAGATTTTTAAATCTTTTATCTTGCTACTACTTTCAAAAGATAATAATTTTTTATTGTATTTTTCCTGTTTTGTTTTGAATTTATACCTTAACTTCGTGAAAATATAAATTATAATTTACAATTAATTAAATACATTTTTCATGCAAACCATTGATTACATCGTTTTTCTAGTCTACTTCGTAGTAGTGGCTGGTTACGGCGTTTGGATTTACAACAGGAAAAAAAGTGCTGTTGCTTCATCCAATGACTTTTTTTTAGCTGAGGGCACACTTACATGGTGGGCTATTGGTACATCCCTAATCGCTTCCAATATTTCTGCCGAACAGTTTATCGGTATGGCAGGCTCAGGCTTTTCTATAGGTTTGGGTATTTCGTCTTATGAGTGGATTGCTGCTGCTACTTTGATGATAGTGGCTGTGTTTTTTATGCCTATCTATTTGAAAAACAAAATTTTTACAATGCCTCAGTTTTTGAAACAACGTTATAATAATAATGTTGCAACTACAATGGCAATTTTTTGGTTGATACTTTATGTGGTAGTAAATCTAACATCAATTCTTTATTTGGGTGCTTTGGCAATCAATACAGTATCTGGAATAGATTTTAATGCTTGTATGTGGTTATTGGCAATTTTTGCTATCATTATTACTTTGGGTGGTATGAAAGTTATTGCTTATACAGACGTTATTCAAGTGTTTTTCTTGGTGTTGGGTGGTTTAGCTACTACATATTTAGCACTTACATTGGTAGCAGACCAAGCTGGATCACAAGGTGCTATGGCTGGTATGAAAGAGATGTTGAGCTCTGCAGACGATCATTTTCATATGATTTTACCAAAAGGTAATCCTAATTATTCTAGTTTGCCAGGTTTGACTATTTTGTTAGGCGGTATGTGGATTGTAAACCTTAACTATTGGGGTTGTAACCAATACATTACGCAACGTGCTTTGGGTGCCGATCTACAAACAGCTCGTGAAGGTCTATTATTTGCAGCATTTTTGAAAATTTTAATGCCTATAATCGTAGTTGTTCCAGGTATAGCTGCTTATGTTTTGTATCAAAAAGGTATGTTCCAAGCAGAAATGTTAGGAGCTGACGGAACAGTAAATGGTGATCATGCTTACCCTGTATTATTGAAATTGCTTCCATCAGGTTTGAAAGGGCTTTCATTTGCCGCTCTTACAGCAGCAATAGTAGCATCTTTGGCTGGTAAAGCAAATTCAATTTCTACGATTTTTACACTTGATATTTATAAAAAATATATTGAGAAAGATGCCAGCGAAGCTAAATTGGTAAATGTTGGTAAAATTGCCATTATTGTATCTATGATTTTAGCAATTTTCATATCACCACTTTTGGGTATTGATAAAAAAGGTGGTTTTCAGTATATTCAAGAATACACAGGTTATATCTCTCCAGGTATTTTTGCTGTATTTTTATTAGGATTTTTCTGGAAAAGAGCTAATTCAAATGGAGCAATGGCAGCTATCTTAGGTAGTGTGATCTTTTCTGTAGTTTTGAAATATCTTCCAGAATATACTCAGTCTTTTGATACTTTGTTTTATACCACAACTATTCAAGATGGTCAGCACATGATACCTTTCTTAGATAGAATGGGTTTGGTATTCTTGATTTGTGTGATTATGATGGTAGTGTTGGGTCTAATAGATCCTAAAACTAAAAACAATCCACAAGGTTTAGAAGTAGATTCTTCGATGTTTATTCCTACCAAGTTATTTGCTTTGGGTGGTTCAATTGTCTTGATTGTTTTGGTGATATTATACACTATATTTTATTAAGATAATTTTATAGTTTTTGCTAAAAAAGCTTCTCAAATTTTCTTGAGAAGCTTTTTTACGTTTGTCGGGTTTCAAAGTGCATGAGATTTTCTTGAGAGGTTTTTTTAAGTATTTAAAAAATAAGTAATGTTTATTTGGAAACACAATTATCGATGTGTTTTAGCGATATTTTTAAAGCTTTTTTTTGTCAAAAACGGGTAAGTAAAAAGAAAAAAAACTAAATTTGTATTTATTTTAGATTTGAATACAAGACGATAGTTTGCATAAGCCAAACATCAATAAAAACAAATAGAAATGTCAGAAACCAACCAATCAATTTATTACGTCATTGATTTTGACAGTACATTTACCCAAGTAGAAGGCTTAGATGAGTTAGCAGTTATTGCTCTCAAAGGTAATAGCAATAACCAAAAAGTGGTTTCAGAAATCAAGGCTATTACAGATAAAGGGATGGCTGGTGAGATCGGTTTTGCAGAATCTTTGAAACAACGAGTTGCTATTTTACCTGCCAACAAAAGTCATGTAGAAGTGTTGATTGAATTTTTGATGGGCAAAGTTTCCAATTCATTTGTAAGGAATGAGAATTTTTTACGTCAAAATGCTAAAAATATACTAATAGTTTCTTCTGGATTTAAAGATTTTATTGTTCCAGTTGCAGTTGCAATGGGGCTATTAGAAGAAAATGTTTATGCCAATACTTTTGAGTACGACACAGACGGTAATATTGTAGGCTACGATAACAACAACCTATTGTCGCAAGATAAAGGGAAAGTGAAATTGTTAGAAAAATTACAATTGCCTGGTCAAATATATGCAATTGGTGACGGTTATACCGATTATGAAATGAGAGAAGCAGGTTTGGCTGCTAAATTCTTTGCCTTTACAGAAAATGTAGAAAGGGCCAAGGTTATAGAAAAAGCTGACGAAGTAGTGGCATCATTTGACGAGTTTTTATATATCAATGAGTTGTCACGTTCTCAGTCTTTCCCGAAATCAAAAATTAAGGTTCTTTTGCTTGAAAACGTACATCCAAAAGCTGTAGCTTCATTCAAAACCGAAGGTTTTCAGGTGGAACTATTGAAAGGAGCTTTGGATGAAGATGAGCTGATTGAGAAAATAAAAGGAGTATCTATTTTAGGATTGAGGTCTAAAACTAACTTGACTAAAAAAGTTTTGGAACACCCAAATGCTTCTAGGTTAATGACGGTAGGTGCGTTTTGTATAGGTACCAATCAAATCAATTTAGATGAGTGTGAGAAAAGAGGTATTTCTGTGTTTAATGCCCCATATTCAAATACACGCTCGGTAGTGGAAATGGTGATTGGGCAGATGATAATGCTTACGAGAGATATCGTAACAAAGTCAAACAAAATGCACGAAGGAATATGGGATAAGTCTGCAACAAATTCTTTTGAAATAAGAGGTAAAAAGCTAGGTTTGATAGGTTATGGTAGTATAGGTACTCAAATTTCTGTAATTGCAGAAGCTTTGGGGATGCAAGTGTATTTTTATGATATTGTTGATAAATTGGCTTTGGGTAATGCACGTAAGTGTAAAACTTTAGATGAATTGTTGGGAATAGCAGATTTTATTTCTTTGCACGTAGATGGTCGTAAGTCCAATCTGAACCTGATAGGAGCTAGAGAGTTTGCATTGATGAAAGACAATGTAATATTTGCAAACCTTGCCAGAGGTCATGTTGTGGAAATACCTGCTTTGGTAGATGCACTAAAATCGGGTAAAGTTTGGGGTGCAGCTATTGATGTGTTTCCTTACGAACCTAAAACTAATGATGAAGAGTTTGTGAATCAATTAAGGGGTTTGCCAAGAGTGATGCTGACACCTCACGTAGGCGGCTCAACAGAGGAAGCACAAGCCAATATTGGCGAGTTTGTGCCTAACAAATTGTTGCAATTTATTAATAATGGTAGTACTTATGGTTCAGTGAATTTTCCTGAGTTGCAGTTGCCACCATTAGAAAATGCACATAGATTGCTACATATTCATCAAAATGTTCCAGGAATTTTAGCTAAAATCAATAATATTTTTGCTAAATACAATGTTAATATACAAGGTCAATATTTGAAAACAACCAATGAGATTGGCTATGTAATCACAGACGTTGCAAAGGAATATGCCGACGAAATAGTTGAAGAATTGAAAGGTATAGACAATACTATTAAATTTAGAATGCTATATTAATACTTATTTCTTATTTAGTATTTTTTAGCTTTGCTAAATCAAAAAAGCACTTATATCTGGCAAGGTATAAGTGCTTTTTTTGTTGCTTTATAAATTTGATAGCCTAACTATTTCTTTCGATTCACGGAAATATTTTTAAAATAGAAAATTATCTTTTATAAATACACCTCAATATCCCCTAATCCTTGTCTGATTATTTCAAACTCGTCGTTTGTGGCGTTTATTATAGTTGATGCTGTATTGCCGCCGTATCCACCGTCTATTATGATATCTACTTGATGTTGAAATTTCTCAAAAATCAACTCTGGGTCTGTTGAATATTCTAAAATTTCGTCTTCATCTTTTATGGAAGTTGTGATGATGGGGTTGCCTAAAAGTTTTACGATTTCTATTACAATGTTGTTTTCGGGAATTCTAATACCGACAGTTTTTTTGTTTTGAACCAATATCTTAGGTACTTTTTTGCTCGCTTCAAGTACAAAAGTAAAAGGTCCAGGTAATGCTTTTTTCATTACCTTAAAAGATATATCCGACACTTTGGCATAGTCTGCAATATGGCTAAGGTCTTGGCAAATTATCGAAAAATTATTTTTGTTAGATTTTATACCTTTTATTTGGCAAATTTTTTCAACCGCTTTGGTGTTGTGAATATCGCATCCAATCCCATATACAGTGTCTGTAGGATAGATAATAACCCCGCCATTTTTGAGGCAATCAATTATGATGTCTAACTTGCGCTGGTCAAGGTTTTTTTCGTATAATTTTATAAACTGCCCCATTGGTATATTGTTTATTTATTTTTTTGAGTTTTTGCGTGATCTATGGTTGCATTTACTTCAAAGCCTAATATAAGTATTAATGCTATCAAATACAACCATACCATTAGGGCTATTACTGTGCCAATGGAACCGTAAATTTTGTTGTAGTTTGCGAAATTGGCGAGATAATAGGAGAATAAGTTGGTTACTAAAATAGTTAAAACAGATGCAATCAACGAACCTATACTAAAAAAATTCCATTTTTTTTGAATGGCAGGTCCATAGTAATAAATAATAGAAATGGTTATAAAAAAAACACTAAAAATCACCAAATACGTAAGTATTTTTAGTGCATAAAAGGTGAAATTTAAAGACAAAATGCCTTCGTTGAAATAATAGTCGGTAATAAGTCTGCCAATAATTATAAAAATAATGGCTACCACCAAAACCAAAGTTAGCAAGAAGTTCATCATTACAGCTATCAGTTTTGATTTTATAAATCCCCTGTTTTCGACTGTTTTATAGGTTAAATTAAACGATTTCATCAATGCCGAAATGCCACTTGTTGACGCATAAAGGGCTAATATAAAACCCAAAGAAAGTACATTTCCATGGCGTTTATTGGCAATTTCCATAATGGTTTCTATGACAGATTGGCTCAGTCCACTAGGAATCGCTTTTTGTAAAAAATCAATTATTTTATAGTCAAGGTGACGTATTGGAATATAAGGTAGCAAAGAAAATAAAAAAATAATAGTTGGAAACACTGCTAAAGTGAAGTTATAGGCAACAGCGGCAGCTCGTACATCAAGGTCAAACTGAAATAGTTTTTCTCTAAAAATAACCAATATTTGATGCCCTGAAGTTTTGTTGTCCCAAAACTTTAGTTGCTGTAAAAATGCTCTTACAGTGATATATAATCGGGTATTTTGAAATGATTTGTACAAATGAATTGATTTTGTTTGGTTTGATATATCAAAAATAAGTCCTTTTTTGATGAATCTGTCAAAGTCTATCGTTTAAAATCGCTATTTTTGATGGTATATTTTATTTAGTATTAATTTTTGCTAATATTATTTTTCTTTATTCAAAGGTTTTCATATGGCTTCAATCAAGCTGTTTTTTATAGCTTTGGCTTCATTTTTAAGTGTACATTTTTTTTCTTTTTCGCAGGTAGATAGCCTTAATAAGCATAAATTGAAAAAATTTGTTATCGCTGAGGCTAGCGTTTATGCAGCTACAATTGTTGGGCTCAATGCAGCTTGGTATGGAAATAAAAGGGAGGCTTTTCATTTTTTTGACGATAGTAAAGAATGGTTACAAGTAGACAAAATGGGGCATTTGTATACCGCTTATCATTTGTCTAGAGCCAGTGAAAAGGGTTTTTTATGGGCTGGCTTATCGGCTAAAAAATCTGCAATTTATGGTGCTGTTTCCGGTTTTGGTTTTATGACTACAATAGAAGTATTAGATGCTTTTCAGAGTGAATATGGTTTTTCGGTGTCAGATTTAACTGCGAATACCTTAGGTTGTGGTGTTTTTTTAGGGCAAAATTTACTTTGGAAAGAGCAACGTATTAAACCTAAATGGTCGTATCATAGCACTGGTTTTGCTAAATTGTTTCCCAATAAGTTGGGTGATAATTGGACAAACCAATGGCTCAAAGACTATAACGGACAAAGTTATTGGCTGACTTTCGAAATGAGTAAGTTTTTGAAAAAAGACACAAAAGTATTCAAGTGGGTGAATCTTTCGATTGGATATGGGGTTCAGAATATGGTAAATGCAGATCCCGTAAAAAGTAAACAAGCGGGTTTTGAGCCTTACAGGCAGTATTATTTGGCGTTAGATTTAAACTTTAATAGTATAAAAACTAGTTCTAAAACCATTAAAACGATATTTTATATTTTGGATCAAATAAAAATTCCAGCACCAACGCTAGAATACAATTCAGAGAAAGGTTTACTGTTTCATCCATTATATTTTTAAAATAAAACAAACATTATGAATATAGGCGACAAGGTAAGATTTACCCACGGCAAAGAAAAAGGGGTTATCGTTAAAATATTGCAAAGCAATCAAGTAGAAGTAGAAATAGAAGACGGTTTTAAGATACCCGTTCGAATTTCGGAATTGACTTTGGTTAGTGAAATAGAAAATAAGGTTTTCGGGGCGAAACCCAAGGTCGAACAAGTATTTGCGAAACCTCAAATCTCAGCGGAAACCTTGGCTCACAAAGGTGTATTTATGGCTTTTTTATCTATAAACGACCGTGAATTGAGCCAATATTTGATAAATAATACCGATTGGGAAATGCCATTTACGCTTACATCTGGAGCTGAGCCACACTTGAAAAGTTTGGCATCTGGCGTTCTCAAGCCCAAAACTACGCTTAAAATACAAGATCTTGCGGTGAAAGATTTTGACGATTGGGGTGTGTTTTGTTTTATGGCTTTATACAGCAGGTTAGTTTTTTCTAAACAAAGAGCTCCTTTGGTGAAGTTAATAAAATTTAGAACCAATACTTTTTTTAAAAACAAGCAAAAAGCTCCGTTATTAGATAAAGATGCCCATCTTTTTGTTTTAGATGATACAGAAAACGAAGAAATTTGGAAAAATGTGGAAGTAAATGATTTGCCAGTATTTTCTAAAAGCACGCAGTCTCAACCACAAGTATCCTTTACTTCTGAGCAAATAGTAGCTCAAATGTTTGAGAAAAACAAAGAAGAAGCAAAACCCGAAAAACCATTGACACATATTTTTACGATAGATTTACATGCAGAAAAATTAGTAGACGAATTTTCAGTTCTTACCAACAAACAAATATTTGAACTGCAACTAGAAACTTTCGAAACCAATTTTGAAAAGGCCATAGTGAATGGACTAGACGAAATAATTTTTGTACATGGAGTGGGAAATGGCACATTAAGAACAGAGATTCATAAGCGACTGTCTCAACACAAAAATGTAAAGTTTTATGAAGATGTTCAGAAAGAGAGATTTGGTTATGGTGCAACCAAAGTTGCTATAAAATAAAAATCAAAATTTTATAAAGCTACAGTTTAGGAGCTTTTTGCCAAACTGTAGCTATCGTTATTTTTTTTCACGAATAATTTTCACTATCCTTACTGCCGACAAAATGACGATAGAAAAAATCAACAATCCAATAACTCCCCATATCCAATCTAAACTGCTTTTGATGACTACTAAAAATACGATGGCAAAAAGTAAAACGGTAGCC
>JAGNSI010000203.1 GCA_017988135.1 Pseudarcicella sp. | reverse complement strand
TTATAGATGCTTACTGCTTTTTTTAGACTGTGGTTAGTTGATAACTTAAACAACACCCCTAAAGCAAACGAAGTAGAACCATAAATTAACTGTTTTTCAAAAAGATGTCCATTTAAATATCTATCTAAAGTACTCCCTAGCATATATCCACTAAAACCAGAAAAAAAAGAAGTTAAAAAATAGTTGAATTTATAGGCTTTTATGCTTTCCTGCATTTCGGGGCTTTCTTTGAATTGCAAGATATTTGATTTTGCTTTAAATTTCCTTACTTTTTCTCCTTTAAAAATCAGCATCCCTCTTTTATAAACCAAACTATCATTTTGAGAAAAAGCATTATTGGATAAGAAAATAGTAACAATTGTTAAAAGTAGAATTTTCATTTATAATATTCATTTAAAAATTTTCAAGTACTGGTAGTATCATCCATTACTACCTAAAATTCAAAGAGTGTCCGTTTGATTCCTTTATTTATCAAAAGTTGTAATTTGGGCACACAGACTACCTATTTTTATCTTCTTTAGCCAACCGAATCTATGTTGTTCTGTTTTTGTGTTAATTGAGTCTATTGAAATAGGGTCTCCAAAATTTTTAAAATGTCCAATATTTCGTTTTCCAAAACTTACATTCCCTAATTTGAAGTCAATATCTTTAAATTTAAAATTTGTTTGGCTTTGTATTCTAAACTTAAGTGTAGTATCAATTTTGTTTTTCAATTCACTGTAAGTTTCAAGGTATGGCTTGATAGAGTTTCCATAAATATGAGTGTCAATTGCACCTAAGTCAAACTGCATATTAAATTTGCTGGGCAGATTGTCTATTGACACTGGAACAGTAATTGCAAGTTTATCAAAATATTTTCCTCAAACACTGTCGGCTACCCAATTAAAAGGTATCCAATCAAGTTTCTGTCCAAATGAAGAGATTGAAATTGTAAGGAAAATTGCTATAAAAATTTGTTTCATAAATTTTGTCTAAATTTCAATGTTAATAAGTTGTTCTTTATAAATGGCTCTGTAATAGTCGGCAATATCACCCGCTAATACAAAAAAGCTCAGAGAGTACCCCGCTCGATTTGTTCGCTGACTATTTTCTTGCCAAGCCATAAATGTACAAAATATTTTGTCTTTAATGGGTTTTGACGGGTATTTTGAAGACGTTACTTCTAGGATGATTGTTATGTTTTTTGTTATTAAGAGGCTAATTAATATAATTTTTAACAATCTAATTTTAAGATATTCTGAGAAAACAATGTTATTTTTATCAAAAAGAAAAGGCTTTGTTTTTTGTAAATCCCAAAATTTGCAATGGAATAAGAACTTCCCTTCCCTTTTTAATGCGTTTAGGACGCTATTTTAACCATATACATAAAAAAAAATATAAAGTATTATGAAAAGATTATTTTTAGTTTTATTGTTTTTGGCATCATTTAAAGGATTTTGCCAATACTCAAATGTTCCAAACATCATCTTAATAGTTGCTGATGATGCTGGAATTGGAGATTATGAACCATACAATACTATGTTTTCGGTAAATCCAGCGGTAAAGTTAAACACCCCAAATATTAAAAAATTAGCAGAAGAAGGCATGTTGTTTAAGTGTGCATATTCAACAGGTGCTGTATGTCAGCCTAGTCGATATTCTATTATGACTGGGCTTTACCCAATAAGAAAGGTAATTTCGGGTACTACTGCATCAATAGACCAAAGAATTATACCCGCAAATGTTGAAACTATTGGACAAATGCTGAAAAAAAATGGATATCAAACTGCAATGTTTGGGAAATGGCATTTAGATTATCTTTATACAGACACCAAAGGTACAGCAACAACCAATACAAAAAATATAAATCTTACTGAACCAATATTGCTTGGAGTAAATCAGTATGGTTTTGACGATAGCTTTTGGTTGCCGAAAGGGGTAAGTGGAGCCGATTTTTTTATTGAAAATAATACTATTGTTAAATTAAACAAAGAAATTGACTACAATAAAATGCCCGCTTGGAAAGACCATAAAAGATGGGAAATTAGCCCTTATAAAACTGGTGAGCCATTCAAAGAGCTCAATAAACATGTACTTGGTGACGCTATAGTGGATAAAGCACTCGATTATATGGAAAAAGCGGTTACTCAAAAAAAACCATTTTTTATATACTTACCGCTAATAGCTCCCCATACGCCACACTTGCCCAATAGAGATGTAAATGGGCAAGCAATTGATAAAGGTACTTTTAATAGTTTAGGGCAGCCAGCAGAAAGAATACGTCAAAAAATGGTTTATGAAAATGATGTCATAACAGGGCAAATTTTAGAGCAGCTCAATCGTTTAAATATTGCTGACAATACAATAGTAATTTTTACCAGTGACAATGGAGGTGGAAAGCCTGGCGCCATGAATGATGGTGCATCAGGCATTTATAAAGGACATAAAGGCACCGCTTGGGAAGGCGGAACCCGTATGCCATTAATTATAAAATGGCCAAACAAAATTGCAAAAGCAACTACGAGTGATGCCATGGTCAGTCAAGTTGATTTTTATGCAACATTTGCTGATTTAATAAAAGCAACACCCAACAAAACAAAAGATAGTAAAAGCTTTTTGCCAGTTTTGTTAGGAAAAAATGAATCCGCAAGAAATTATAACGTAACTGTAAAACATGGAGTAGGTGATTTTGCAAATGAAGATGAAGGCATCCGAAATGTAGGAATGAGAACAAAAGAAGGTTATAAACTTATTTTATTCTACAATCAAAAATCCGACAAGTATGACCCCATTGAGTTTTATAACCTCAACGATGATGTATCAGAAAAAAACAATTTAGTCGCCAATGAAAAGTACAAGTCTATTATCAATGAAATGAAACTTAAATTAGAAAAAGGAATTCAAACAGAAGGTACGATTGATTGATAAAAATTAAAGAAGTTGCCAATATTATATGAATTTTAGTTTTCTCTTTACAGGTAGTAGCACACCGCTACTACCTAAAATACCTGACAAAATATTTTGCTGACAAATCTATCGATACACTCTCGACGAATGTATGCATGTAAACATGAAGCTTTATTGAACAATATTTTAGAATAAAAATGCAATAATATCTTATTTTAATTAGCAATAAATTTTTTTTATACACAAAAAAAAAATAACTTCGCCCAAAATAAAATCCCTTGTACACATGATCACAAAAGCCAAGCTAATTGCCCTAGTATCCATCTCATTGTCATGCTCTTTAGAGATTTCAGCACAACAAACTTCCATCAAAAATCTAGACTTCAAGGTAGATTCCTTGCTAAGTAAAATGACTTTAGATGAAAAAATTGGTCAGCTCAATCAGCAAAACGTAGATTTTGCTACTGGAACAACCGACAACAAGTTTAACCCCGAAACGGTAGAAGACATCAAAAGTGGAAGAATTGGTTCATTTTTGAATAGTACCAATTTAGAAAAGAAAATTCAACTACAGCAGATTGCCGTAGAGCAATCACGACTGAGGATTCCTTTGTTATTTGCCCTCGATGTCGTGCATGGTTATCGTACAATATTCCCATTACCTTTGGCTCAATCTTGTTCTTGGGATTTAGGGGCTATAAAAAATGCAGAGAGAATAGCAGCCACCGAAGCATCTGCCGACGGTGTACAC
>JAGNSI010000202.1 GCA_017988135.1 Pseudarcicella sp. | reverse complement strand
TTTAACAATGTAAAAACAAGCATTACTTTCAAGCTTTAAGACACAAAAAAAACAGAAAGGTTTAATCTATATTCAAAAAAAATACGCCTTTCGACGTATTTTTCACTCATTATATATGTATAGAACTAAAAATTAAAGATTGACCGAGTAAAGCATCACCAACAAAATGGCATTATTTATAAATTTAAAAATCCTTTCAAATATTTTACTTTAGCTTTTTGCAATCAAACGTTTAGAAAAAATAGCACCACCAGTGATGATGCTATTTCTGAATTACTTTAAACCTATTTAACTATGAAAAAACTATCTTTTGTCTTTTCTATTTTTCATACATTTCAAAGATTTAGAAAAAATAGCACCACCAGTGATGATGCTATTTCTGAATTACTTTAAACCTATTTAACTATGAAAAAAACTATCTTTTATATTTCAATTTTTCATTCTTATATAAATTTAGAAAAACAGCACCACCAGCGATGGCGCTGTTTCTGAATTACCTCTAAACCTATTTAACTATGAAAAAAACTATCTTTTGTCTTTTCTATTTTTTCAATCATTTCAAAGTTTTAGAAAAACACTGCCACCAAAGATGGCAGTGTTTCTGAATTATTCTAAACCTATTTAACTATGAAAAAAACTATCTTTTATACTTTTAAAAAAATATGTAAAACTATGTATCTAATTATGTAAAACTATATATCTAAAATGGTGTAACAACAATGTATTTATGAATGGGTTAAGGTTAAAATTTTATTCCAAATTCAAAACCTAAATTCGTTTCTCATTTTCTGATATTGTAACGATACAAAGATACTAAAGTCACACGTATTTTTGAAAAAAATATTAGAATAATACTATTTATTGATAATAGTCAATAAGTAAGAATGGGCTGATTATCTTTTGTATTCAGATAAATGTCAGAAAAATGATACGCTTGGGAGAGTTAATAATACTAATATTCGACTATAAAATTGAATAAATTTGTAATAATAAACACATTTTAATATAAAATTTGGAAAAATTTAACAAATTCAAAATATTATTCGCTAAATACCAAAAATACACTTTGCAATCAAAAAATAAGAATAGTACAATTTTTAACTATTGAATTTATTCATAGTTTTTTGCACACCTTCGAAAACAAATGATAAAATAATTTCTTTAATTTTATCTAAACTAATGGAAAGCTCTTGCAATTCTGCTTCAGAAAAATTAGCCAAAACATATTCTGCCTGCCTGCCTTTAGAAAAATCGCTTCCTACCCCGAATCTCAATCGATTGTAAATTGGGGTATTTAGTATTTCTTGAATATTCCTTAAGCCGTTGTGCCCTCCATGTGTACCTTGCAGTTTAAGGCGAGTTTTGGCAAATGGCAACGCAATGTCGTCTGTTATCACTAAAACATTCTCAGGCTCTACTTTCAAATCTTTCATCCAATGGTTCAATGCCTTGCCACTCAAATTCATGTAAGTGGTGGGTTTTATGAGATGTATCTGGCGACCTTTTATTTTTATTTCTGTATGATAGGCCAATCTTCCTATTGTAAATTGAGAATCGTGCTGGTTTGCCAAAAAGTCTAAGGCCATAAAACCAATATTGTGGCGTGTAAACAAATACTCTGGGCCTATATTTCCGAGTCCTACGATAAGATATTTCATATTTTGGCTTTTTTTGAAACGACAAATTTACAAAAATGCTTTTAAAACAAGTCTATTTATTGATATTGAAGACCAAATACTCCATTGGAGTATTTTTTTAATTAATTTAGATAAAGAATTAGTTTTTTTGCGTTTAATACAAACCGAAATTAAGGTTTTACCCAATAAAGCCTTCTCTTGTTTTTTCTAACAAATTATACAAACTTCAACGCTAAAATGAGCACATTAGACTGGCTAGTACTTTGGACAACCATCTTATTTATAATAGGCTACGGAACTTGGAAAGGCAAAAACACAAAAAATATTGACGGCTTTTTATTGGCAGACAGAAAAATGCCTTGGTTTCATGTGGGGCTATCGGTAATGGCCACTCAGGCTAGTGCTATTACATTTTTGTCGGCACCTGGCTTGGCGTACCAAAAAGGAATGGGCTTTGTGCAGTTTTATTTTGGTTTGCCTTTGGCTGTTTTATTGGTTTGCCATACTTTTATTCCTAATTTTTCAAAACTAAATGTTTATACTGCTTATGAATATTTAGAAAAAAGGTTTGATAGCAAAACTCGTTTTCTTGTAACCTTACTCTTTCTGATTCAACGTAGCCTGTCTACAGGTATTTCAATTTTTGCTCCTTCTATTATTTTATCTAGCATTTTGAACATTGATATTGTTTTTACAACTGTAATAATGGGCGTACTTGTGATAGTTTACACGGTATGGGGTGGTGCAAAAACGGTTTCTTACACCCAAATGCTTCAGATGTTTGTTGTATTTGGTGGAATGTTTGTGGCGGGTGTTATGACGGTAAAATTATTACCTCAACATATGAACTTCTGGGATGCTTGGGAATTTGGGAGCAGAATGGGCAAAACTGACTTTATTGACTTCAGATTCAATCCCAAGTCAGAGTACAATGTTTGGTCTGGGCTTATTGGTGGTTTTTTTCTTCAATTGTCGTATTTTGGAACTGACCAATCGCAGGTAGGCAGGTATTTGACGGGCAAAAATATCCAAGAAAGCAGATTGGGGCTTATAATGAATGGCATTATTAAAATCCCTATGCAATTTATGATACTTATGCTGGGTGTATTGGTTTTTAGTTTTTATCAATTCAACAAAACTCCTTTGTATTTTAACGAAGTAGCGCTAAATGATGTAAAAGCTAGCAAAAAAGGCAATGAAATCCTGCAAATAGAACGGAATTTTAATGCTATAAATGATCAAAAAATAAAGCTATTGAATAGCTCTGATAAAATTGATTTTGAAAAATTAAATCAATTGAACGATGAGTCTATTGCCGAAAAAGAAAAAGCTTTAACCATTATAAAGGCTAACAACCCAAATGCTGACGATAAAAATTATATATTTTTGAGTTTCATTTTAAATTATTTACCTCATGGGCTGATTGGCCTACTGGTGGCTATTATTATACTTGCAGCCATGGGTTCTTTGGCATCTGGCCTAAACTCGTTGGGCTCTGTAACGATGGTAGATTTATACAAAGGTTATTTTAGATTAAACAATTCGCCCGAAAAAGAACTTTTCTTAGCCCGTGCTTTTACTGTTGCTTGGGGACTCGTATGCATCCTATTTGCTTTTGTTGCTGGCAGATTTGGTAATTTACTCGAAGCTGTAAACATACTCGGCTCATGGTTTTATGGAACCATTCTTGGTGTTTTTTTAGTGGCTTTTTATTGCAAATACCTAAAGGCAGACCAAGTTTTTTATGCTGCCATTTTAGCCGAAATCTCTATTGCTTTGATAGATTTTTACACTGACTATGTTTATCTGTGGTTTAGTATGTTTGGCTGTGTGCTTGTTGTTTTATTTTCGCATTTATTATATTTTTTCCACATCAATCGAAGAGCGATTGTAGACATTTTGGGGCTTAAAAAATGAGGCTTATTGAAATTATTTGCTGTAAAATAGTTGAGAACAAATTATGACAAATACTTTAACAATTGCGAAGAATTTTATTTGATTAATTTAAATAAATACAAAAAGTATTGTAT
>JAGNSI010000201.1 GCA_017988135.1 Pseudarcicella sp. | reverse complement strand
TTTGATCATGAAGGAAACGTGAAGGTTGGTTACGAATATTTCAAAGAAAAAGTAGAGCAAATTGGCATAGAAGATTTTATAAGCAAACACCATGCTGCCGAGCGAGCATTGATGGCGATGGGGATTACTTTTAATGTATATTCCGAAAAAGAAGGTACAGAGCGTATTATGCCTATAGATATTATTCCAAGAATAGTGAATGCCAAAGATTGGTCTAATATAGAAAAGGGTTTGGCTCAAAGAATTACAGCCCTCAATATGTTTTTGGACGATATTTACCATGGACAAAAAATATTAAAAGACAAAGTTGTACCAAGACAATT
Organism: Pseudarcicella sp.; assembly: GCA_017988135.1. Lineage (GTDB taxonomy): Bacteria > Bacteroidota > Bacteroidia > Cytophagales > Spirosomataceae > JAGNSI01. The sequence continues at coordinate 3,345 of JAGNSI010000201.1, read as the reverse complement.
GATAGAAACCTCTAAAGATTTTTTGCCTCAATGTGTAGGTGTGAGACCATCAAAAGGTATTTATATCCACATTACTGGTACAGATTTGATAAAAGGAAGTGAAGGCGAATTTATGGTGCTGGAAGATAACCTACGCTGTCCATCTGGCGTATCATATATGCTCGAAAATAGGGAAATTATCAAAAATACTTTTCCTGATATTTATGCACAAACTCATGTAAGGTCTATCTCAGATTATCCCAACAGGCTTTTACAGATGCTTCAATACATAAGCGATCGTCCAGATGCAACGGTGTGCGTACTTACGCCAGGGATTTATAATTCGGCATATTTTGAACATAGTTATTTGGCACAGCAAATGGGAGTGGAGTTGGTAGATGCAAGAGACCTAGTGGTACATGATGGGTATTTGAAAATGCGAACTACCAAAGGTTTTCAAGTGGTAGACGTTATTTATAGGAGAATAGATGATACTTTTTTAGACCCATTGGCATTTAATCCTAAGTCTTTGATAGGCATACCGGGATTGTTTGAGGTTTATAAGAAAGGTAGAATTACTATAGCCAATGCTTTGGGAACGGGCGTTGCCGACGATAAGGTTATTTATGCCTATGTACCAAGAATTATCAAATACTATTTGGGTGAAGACGCAATTTTGCCGAATGTAGAAACCTACATTTGCGGAGAAGATGATCATCGTAAATATGTGCTCGAAAATATAGAAAAATTGGTTGTGAAAGAAGCCAATGAAGCGGGAGGCTACGGTATGCTGATAGGTCCAAAATCTACACAAGCTGAAAGAGACCTTTTTAAACAAAAAATCATAGCTAATCCACGTAATTATATAGCTCAGCCGACTATTTCTTTGTCAAGAGTTCCTAGCTTAATAGATAACCAGCCCGAAGGTAGGCATGTAGACCTTAGGCCATATATATTGTACGGCAATGGCATACAAGTGATACCTGGAGGGCTCACCCGAGTAGCGCTCAAAAAAGGTTCTTTGGTGGTGAATTCCTCACAAGGTGGTGGCTCCAAAGATACTTGGGTGTTGTATGAATAGCATTTAAACCGCCACAGGAGCTTTTATAGCAGGGTGACTTTGGTAGTTTTCTAAAGTAAAATCTTCGAATTCAAAAGAAAAAATATCTTTTTTAGTGCTATTGATTTTCATGGTTGGAAGCGGGAAAAAGTCTCTACCAAGTTGCGTTTTTACTTGTTCGAAATGATTGCTGTAAATATGTGTATCGCCGCCAGTCCAAACAAAATCGCCTAGTTCAAGGTCACATACCTGAGCAACCATCATGGTAAGCAATGCGTAAGAAGCAATGTTGAAAGGAACACCCAAGAATACATCTGCCGAACGCTGATACAATTGGCAAGATAGTTTTCCATCGGCAACATAAAACTGAAAAAAAGCATGACAAGGCATTAATGCCATCTCTGAAAGCTCACCCACATTCCAAGCACTTACTATGATTCTGCGAGAATCTGGGTTGTTTTTTAGGGTTTGTATTACTTCTTTTAATTGGTCTATGTTTTCTCCGCTTGGGGTAGACCAGCTACGCCACTGTTTGCCATATACAGGCCCTAAGTCTCCGTTTGCATCTGCCCATTCGTCCCAAATTTTCACTTGATTGTCTTGCAAGTATTTTATATTGGTTTCTCCTTTTATAAACCACAACAACTCATGTATGATAGATTTTAAATGCACTTTTTTGGTAGTTACTATTGGGAATCCTTCGTTTAGGTCGAACCTCATTTGATACCCAAAAACAGACCTTGTTCCAGTACCCGTTCTATCTGTTTTTTCAGTGCCGTTTGCTATAATATGTTTGAGTAAATCGTGGTATTGTTGCATGAATTTGTATTGGTTTTTTATTAAAAATACTTGTTACGAACTTCTGTTTTTAAAGTTTCTAAAGCATTTTGAGTAGAATTAATATTCTTGTCAATTATCAATTGTAATATTTTTTTTGATAATACCAATGCTGGTTCTTCAGCTTTACATTCCTGTGCTGCAATGTTTATTGTAGTCACTACTTCGTCATAAGCTTGCTTGATACTTTTCCAAGTTTCATTAGAAACGTATACTTGCTGTGATGCATTGTGGTTGAGCTCGTCTCTGATTTCAGAAATAAGTATTTGTTGAAAAAGTGCCACACTATCTGCACGACCGTTTAGTCTTATCAATAGATTTTCAGGGGAAATTCTTTCCAAAAATAATGTCAATCTTTCGTATGCTTGTAATGAAATAGGCATTAATATTTTTAGATTTTGGGCTTGTAAATCTATTTTTTTAGCTTGTAAATCTTTTTTTAGCATCAAGCTCAAGCTTAAATATACAGCAAACAAAACCAATGTGGCTGGCAATATTACTTTGGCAAGGTCGGTGAGTAATTCCATTAAATTTTTATAAATTGTTTTATTTTTACAAATTTACTCATTATTGTTTCAGAGTATCGTTTATTACAAATCATTTTCAAAAAAATATCATTTAAATTATGGGGATTTTACCTTTAGATATATCCAATAAGGCTGTTGCAGAAATCAATAATAGTTTGCAAATAAAAGGAATACCAGCTGAATATTGTTTACGTATTGGAATAAAAGGTGGAGCTTGCAGTGCCAATTATCTGATTGGTTTCGACCAAATGCAGGACCATGATGAGCTTTTTGAATTTCAAAATATTAAAATAATTATAGACAAAAGGCATTTGATGTATGTAGCTGGTGTGAAAATAGATTTTGAGATAAATGGAAATGGTTTTACTTTTCAGAAATGATATTTTTTAAAATTAAAATTAGAAGAGCTATTGCATTTATAAATGATTCCGCCTATGATTTACGAAATGAATTTAGAAATACATTATCATCCGAAATTGTTTCGTGAGAATATGAAAAAAGGGAGGGGTAATTATAATTTTATTTTTGATTATACAAATAAATACAAAAAGTACTTCAAAAATTTCGCATATTAGAGAGTTGGCTGCTATGGCAAATGACAATCTCCAACAAATTGACAATTTTAATTAAGCTCAAAAAATAGAATGCCAATAAAAATCACGACAGGCGAGCAAAACTATGAAGTGCTTGACACAGGCACCATCATTACGTTCAAGGACGAGCCAATTAACTTTGAGTTAAGTCCAGACATAAAAATTGTTGTAAAATTTGTTCAAGACAAAGAAATCAAAGAGCAAAAAATGGACTTTCGAGCAGTAACAAATAATGAGCTTGAATTAAGGGAACTTCTAAAAACTACTTATTTCCCTCAAGCCCCCTTTTAGCTTAGGTTTTATACATTAGTATACTTATGCTTTTTTTATTAATATTTTTTAATTAACT
>JAGNSI010000200.1 GCA_017988135.1 Pseudarcicella sp. | reverse complement strand
ACTTCAACTGTGGTAAAACCAGCTGTGAAGAAAAAGTAAAAATGGTTGAAATCGGAATTAATGGTTTTGAAAAAAAGCTACCTCTAAAGGGTAGCTTTTTTGTTGATAAATACCCTGTTTTTAATGTATTTACACGGTTTTTGTGAATATTAATGAATCTTTACTAATTAATAAATTATTGTTTTTTGAAGAATTAAATTAATTTTTTAATGCTCAAAATTTATTTAATAAATGTTTTTTTATCTAAAAATAAAGTATAATTTTGCATACACTATACGTTTAATATTATTTAAAATACTTTTTTTTAAATACTTTCATGTTTAATTCTATATTTTGTATATATTTAGTTGTATAATTTTGTTTTTCACATACAATTTTTTAAAAATGAAAAAAATAGAACATATTGATTTGAGTGTAAAAGTGTTTGAATCCCTAAAACAAATGATATTGGAAGGGCAGTACAAGCCTGGTCAAAAGTTAGTGCAAGAAAAAATTGCCGAACAATTAGGCGTAAGTAGAATGCCATTGCATAGGGCTTTTCAGATGCTAGAAAGTGAGTTGATGGCTGAACAAAAGCCTAGAAGAGGTTTTTACGTAGCAGTTCATGATGAAAAAATAATTGCAGAAGCGTTTGAAGTAAGAGAGGTATTAGAAGGTTTGGCGGCTAGGACTTTGGCACTTCAAAAAAATCACAAAACTATTGGAGATAAATTATTCAATATTTTTAAAGAATACATTGACGTAGAAAATATCAACGAAGCTAAATATAGAAATAGTGATAGAGTTTTTCACACTACTTTAATGGAGCTGATAGATAATTCTGTTTTGAAGAAACTCAACAAAACGGGTCATTTTTTGATTCATTCTTTTAAGTCAGGTTTGGTGCGTTCTCCCCAAGAAACCTTACAAGAGCATTTAGAAATAATACAATTTATTAAAGATGGTAAAGCTTCTGAAGCCGAAGCAAGTATAAAAAATCACGTTAGGAAATCAATAGAAACATATAAAGTTAAACAAGAAGAAACACAAGAAGCAGTAAAATAACTATTTTCTTGGGTTGCAATTATCAGCATGAAAACATATAAAATAGCAGTAATTAATGGCGATGGTATTGGAAACGAAATAGTACCCGCTGGAGTTGAAGTATTGCAAGCAGCAGCTTCAAAATTTGGTTTTAAACTAGAAACTCAGTCATTTGATTTTGGTGCAAAACATTACTTAGCTCACGGTACTTTTATGCCAGAAGGAGCTTTGGAAGAAGTAAAAAGCTTCGATGCTGTTTATTTTGGAGCAGTAGGTTTGCCTGCAGTAGATGACACATTGCCATTTAAACTGTTTACCAATGTGGTAAGAACCCAATTTAAACAATATGTAAACTACCGTCCTGTAAAATTATTAGCAGGAGTTGAAAGTCCGCTCAGATATAAATCTCAAAAAGATATTGATTTTGTTGTAATCAGAGAAAATAACGAAGGCGAATTTGTACAAAATGGAAAAATATTGTATCCTGACGAACCTCAAGGTATGGCAACAGATACTAGCGTTTTTACAAGAACTGGTATTGAGAAAATAGCACACTATTCGTTTCAATTGTCTCGTAAAAGACGCAAAAAAGTAACCAACGTTACTAAGTCAAATACAATGATAAATACTTTGGCTTATTGGGATAAAGTTATTCAAGAAGTTGCAGATCAATACCCAGATGTAGAATACGGCAAAATGTATATCGATGCTGCAACAGCTAATTTTGTACTTAAACCTGAGATTTTCGATGTTGTATTGACAACCAACATGCTTGGAGATATATTAAGCGACTTAGGTGGAGCTATTTTAGGGAGTTTAGGATATGGCGGAAGCGGTAACATATGTCCAGAAGGTACGTTCCCTTCAATGTTTGAGCCAATCCACGGATCTGCTCCAGATATTGCTGGTAAAAACATTGCCAACCCAATTGGTCAGATACTTTCAGGAGTATATATGTTACAACATTTAGGCGAAAACGAAGCTGCAGATGCTATCGAAAAGGCAATAAATAGTGTAACTGCTAGCGGATTGAAATCTGCTGATACAAGAGGTACTGCTTCTACTTCAGATGTAAGCAAGGCGGTTATTGCAGCTCTTTAATATATATATTTTTAATAAATTTAATATTAGCCAAATGTTTAAGATGTTTGGCTAATATTTTTCAAACAAACTTCGTTTGCGATGCTCTTAAATAAATCCCTTTTTTATAAAGCTATTATTCTCTGTTTTTTTACTGGGACGAATTTTTATTTAAATGCTCAAAGTGCATGGGAGAGTATACCCTTAGCACAAGCCACGGACGTTTTGAAAAGACACGAATGTGGGCTTAGCTGTGTTGATAATCAATGGATACTTTTAGGAGGTAGAGGAAATAAGGTCATGAATATCTTTGATCCATCTGCCAAAAAATGGAAACAAGGAGCAATGCCTCCATTAGAAATTCATCATTTTCAAGCTGTTCACCTAGATGGTTTATTGTATATAGTTGGTGCTTTTACAGGAAGATATCCATATGAAACACCTTTGTCAAATGTTTTGATATATGATATGGCGACTGATGTATGGACAATAGGTGCAACTATTCCTGCACACAGAAGAAGAGGTTCAGCAGGTGTAATTACTTATAAAGGCAAAATTTATGTTGTAAATGGTATTATAAACGGACATTCGTCAGGCTGGGTAAATTGGCTAGATGAATATGACCCTACCACTAATCTTTGGAAAGAACTTACTGATTCTCCAAGAGAAAGAGATCATTTTCAAGCATCTGTAGCCAAAGATAAAATTTACGTAGCTTCTGGTAGAAAATCGGGGTTTAAAGGTGATGTTTTCAAGCATACAGTTGCCGAAACAGATATTTATGATTTCAAAACTAATACATGGATTACCTTGCCAGCTGCAACTGGAAATATTCCTACACAAAGAGCTGGAGCGAGCAGTATAGAAGCTGAGGGAAATGTATATATAATAGGTGGTGAAAGTACCTCTCAAGGTAATGCACATTCTGAAGTAGAAATGTTAGATACTCAAACAAATTTATGGTTGAAAAGACCGAGTTTATTAGAAGGAAGACATGGATCTCAAGCTTTTGTGCAAAATGGATCTATATATACTGTAGCGGGAAATATTAAAAGAGGAGGAGGTAATGAAATTAATACTATTGAAAAATATAGGTTTTCTGAGTACATAGATACTTTACAAAATTTTCCAAGATTGAAAAATGTGAACGTGAAAACTAATGTCGATTCACTTGTTTTTACTAAAAATGCAACTTTTACAGTTGTTTTGGATAACAGTCAATCAGAAAAAGCACAAGTGATAAGTAACGTAATTGTTTCGGGGAATAAACAGTTTAAATTGGAATTTAGCACACCAACTCCATTTGTAATTGCTCCTAAAACTAGTAGAGAAATAAAAGTAAAATTCGTAAAAGCTCCACAAAGTAATTTAAATGAAGGTGTTTTGCAAATAAAAACTTTATCAGGAAAACCACTTTTTGTGAAATTGATTACAAGAATTTAGAGGAATTAATACAACATTAAAATGACAGATTATACGGTAGTAGATCTTACAATGACCTATCACAATGAAATGCCAGGATTTCGATCAGAACCTGCAAAAACCATTGATAAGGAAGGCTGGAATGCAT
>JAGNSI010000199.1 GCA_017988135.1 Pseudarcicella sp. | reverse complement strand
CTCATGCAGTTGATTTGGATAAATATTGTTGTGTATTTGACAACGTTGGTATTGCAATTGAGCCTTATGGCGCTTAGTCAAACCTGGGTATTAGAGCATATTTTGTCTTATTTTTCATTGTCTGCCGTTTTGCCCAATGTGTTATACAAACCTTGGACATTGCTCACTTATTCTTTTTTCCATGCCATCAACCCTATTGCTCATTTACTACCCAATATGTTGATGCTCTATTGGTTTGGCGGAATTATCCAAGAATATATAGGCTCTAAAAGACTCATTCACCTTTTTATTTATGGTGCTATTTTTGGCGGTATTTTTGTAATTGGGCTAGAGAATTTATTACCTTTTTTTCAGCACTCTTTATCTTCCAACATTATCGGAGCTTCGGGAGCGGTAATGGCGATAGTGTTTGGAGCAACAACTTTGGTTCCAGAGTACACTTTTTATCTTTTTTTGATTGGGCCTATAAAAATCAAATATATAGCGGTGTTCTTACTTATTTTATCTTTAGTATCTGCACTAAATATGCAAAACGTTGGTGGTGAACTGGTGCATGTAGGTGGCGCAATGATGGGTTATTTTTATGTAAAATTTTTAAAAAATGGTACAGACTTAGGTGTACCTATCGAATATATTTCAATGTTTTTTAAAAATTTATTTCAAAAAAAACCTGAAAAATCCATAAAGGTAACTTATCGAAATCCAAACAATACTGTTAGTCAAGCGAGCAATCAGTACAACAATGCTTCTTTTCCTGATGATGACGAAATAGATGAGATTTTGGATAAAATATCTAAATCTGGCTATGAAAGTTTAACAAAAACCGAAAAACAAAGATTGTTTAAAGCTTCACAAAAAAAATAATGAAGATATTTTTCCTGATACAATTTCCAAAACTTTGGGTAGAAGGAATGGCTCTATTTCCTTTTGTTTTGGTAAAAAACAAAAATCCTGATGAGAGATTGTTGAATCATGAAAAAATTCATCTTCGCCAACAGTTAGAAATGCTAATTGTTCCATTTTATATTTTTTATTTGGGCGAATACCTTTACAGAAGACTAAAAGGCAACAAACATTACGAAGCTTATGAGAAAATCAGTTTCGAAAAAGAAGCCTTCCTGCACGACCACGACCTCAACTATCTGAAAAACAGAAAACTATGGTCGTTTTTTAAGTATTTAAAATAAGACATCATTTTTTCAATCAATTATAATAATGACTAAAATGGCTTTTGAAACCATAACTTTTGAATCTACACAGCAATTTTCACCCTTGTTTTTGGACTATATCAACAAAAAATCATCTCTCAATGAGTTTTATGGTGAATATCCTGAATTAGCACATTTCAAAAAACAGATTCAAGAAAAGTCATTTGATAAGGATAAAAGAAAAAATTTAGTAGCTGTTTTAAAAAAGCAATATCAAAAAATCGCCGAACACCCAGACTTAGATATTTTACTGAAAGAAAATACGTTCACGGTAACTACTGGACACCAATTAAATATTTTCACAGGACCACTTTACATTATTTACAAGCTGATAAGTACCATTAAGCTCGCAAATAAGCTCAAAGAAACTTATCCTGAGTTTAACTTTGTGCCTATATATTGGATGGCAACAGAAGATCATGATTTTGAAGAAATAAATCATTTCGAATTGTTTGGGCGTACACACAATTGGCAAACCCAACAAAAAGGAGCTGTCGGAAGGATGAATCCCCAAGAAATATCGACCATTTTTGAAGAAATCAAAGACGAATTACCACTTTTTAAAAAAGCATATTTATCGCACAATACACTTTCGGACGCCACTAGATACATTTACAACGAATTGTTTGGCAAATATGGTTTAGTATGTATAGATGCTGACGAAAGCGAGTTGAAAAGAGAATTTGTACCTTACATTCAACACGAACTCACCCAAAGGCAATCTCATTTATTACTCGAAAAAACTTCTCTAGAAATACAAACATTGGGCTACAAGCCGCAGATTTCGGCACGAGAAATCAACCTTTTTTATTTGGATGACCAATTGAGAGAAAGAATTATTTTCAATGAAAACCAATACGAAGTACTGAATACTTCTATAAAATTCACAGAAAATGAAATAGTAGATTTGATTGAAAAACACCCCGAAAGATTCAGTCCAAATGTAGTATTAAGACCTGTATATCAAGAAGTAATTTTGCCAAACTTGGCTTATATTGGTGGGCCAGCAGAAGTAAATTATTGGTTGCAATTGAAAGAAATATTTGATTTACATAAATTGCCTTACCCGATAGTTATGCCTAGAAATACGGCTATGTTTATTTCAAAAAATATTCAAAAAAAAATAGATAAGCTTTGTCTCAATGCAAAAGATTTTTTTGAAGATGAAAGCCAACTAAAAAAAGATTATTTAGCAAAAATAGCTGACAATGATTTTACGCTTGAAAATGAAAAAGAAAAAATAAATGCCATTTTTGAGACCATAACTACCAAAACCAAACAGATAGACAGCACATTAGAAGCAAGCGTAAACATTGAAAAACAGAAAATATTTAGTGCTTTTGATGTGTTTGAAAAAAAAGTAAAAAAAGCCAGTGAACGCAAACACGAAACTGAAATAGCACAATTACAAAGTATCAAACAAAAACTTTTTCCGGGTGGTACTCCTCAAGAAAGAAAAGAAAACCTTTTGTCTTTTTTGACTGCCGCACCCAATTTTATTGACGACTTATTAGAGATTTTTGACCCTTTAAATTTCAAATATTGTGTTGTTTATGAAGAAAATACTTAGATTTGAACACATTTTAACCATTCATTATACCAGTAAAACATGCTTTCTGACGATTTTTTAGAACATTTATGTCAAAAACACGCCAAAGCTGCTATTTTTCCAGCATCTTCGGAAGTACATAAATTGTTCACAAAAATACTACTTACCTTATTTCCAGAGCAAACACAGCTTCATTGCACTTGCTCTGAAGACCTTAAAGCTATTTTTGAAAGCATCAACAATGAACTTGCTGCCATGATAGCCTCCATAAAAGGATTTGATGAAAGCGAAGCGGCAGTAATAGCCGAAAAATATGTAAAGCAAATTCCAGAAATATACCGTTTGCTCAATACAGATATCTGTGCCATAATAGCCGGAGATCCTGCTGCACAAAGTGAGTACGAAGTAATAAGGGCTTATCCCGGTTTTTACGCCATTGCAATTTTTAGGCTAGCACATGGTTTACATCAGTTAGACGTTCCTTTCTTGCCTCGATTATTAACAGAATATGCCCATTCAAAAACAGGAATAGACATTCATCCTGGTGCTAACATTGGTGAATATTTTTTTATAGACCATGGCACTGGAATAGTAATTGGAGAAACCACCGACATTGGCAAAAACGTGAAAATTTATCAAGGTGTTACTTTAGGCGCATTGTCTGTAGCCAAAGATATGGCAACAAAAAAACGTCACCCCACTATTCAAGATAATGTAGTGATATATGCTGGAGCTACTATTTTGGGAGGAGATACCATCATCGGCGAGAATGCGATAATAGGTGGAAACGTTTGGCTTACAAAAAGCTTAAAACCCAATTCAAAAATATACCATCAAGAAAACGTAAAAATATTTGAATAATGGCAACACTGCTTGATTTTGTAGGAAACACACCTTTGGTGGAACTAAAAAAAATAAATCCTAACCCCAATGT
>JAGNSI010000080.1 GCA_017988135.1 Pseudarcicella sp. | reverse complement strand
CGCCAGGCTCACCACTTTTTTTGATGTTGGGTAGAATGTTTGCCCTATTGGCTGGAAATGATAAAACCCAAGTGGCATTTTGGATAAATATGATGTTTGTAGTTTCTAGTGCACTTACTATATTGTTTATGTATTGGACTATAGTAATGATAGGCAGAAAAGTGTACAACAAAAAGTTTACAGATTTATCTACTTCAGAAACTTTGGCACTTTTTGGTGCAGGTATAGTAGGTTCTTTGGCTTATACATTTTCAGATACATTTTGGTTTTCGGCAGTAGAAGCAGAGGTTTATGCCATGTCATCGTTTTTTACTGCTTTGGTGGTATGGGCAGGTTTCAAATGGGAGCTTATCGAAGACGAGTCTGCTGCCAATAGATGGCTAATTTTTACGGCCTATTTAGTTGGATTGTCTATTGGAGTTCACTTACTAAACTTAGTAGTAGTGCCAGCATTAGCCCTGTTGTATTACTTCAAGAAAAAAGAAAAAGTGACTTTAGCTGGAGGTATACTAGCTTTAGGAGCTGGATTTTTAGTACTTGGTATCATCAACTCTGTTATCATTCCAGGTTTACCAAGTATGTCATTTTTCTTTGAAAAATTCTTTGTCAATAGCATAGGTTTACCTTACGGTAGTGGAGCTATTTTCTTTATTATTGCTTTAGTTTCAGGAATTGTTTTTGCCATTAAATATTCTATAAAACATGGAAAAGTTGGTTTAAACGTTTCAATGCTTTCACTTGTAGCTGTATTGATTGGATATTTGGCTTATACTTTGGCATTAGTAAGATCTAATTACAATCCGCCTATCAACGAAAACGATCCAAGCAATCTTTTAAACTATACCAAATACCTTAAAAGAGAGCAATATGGCGACAGATCATTACTTTATGGCCCTATTTATACAGCTCAAGTAAGTGAAGTAAACGACGGTACTGATGTTTATAAAATGAAAAATGGCAAATACGAGGTTTATCAAAACAAACCTGTATATGGCTATCCTGAAGGGCAACAAATGTTTTTCCCGAGGGTATATTCTACTTCTCCTCAGCACATACAAATGTATCAAGATATATTAGGCAAAGGTGCAGGTGAAACGCCTACATTTGGGGATAATTTATATTTTATGTTTCGCCGTCAAATGGGGCATATGTATATGCGTTATTTTATGTGGAACTTTGTAGGACGTGAAAGTGACATACAAGATGCAGCTTGGATAGGTTTAGAAAGTTCGAAGAAAGTGCCTGAAATAATTCAAAAAAACAAAGCACGCAACCAATACTATTTTTTACCTTTGATTTTAGGTATATTAGGTTTTGTATTACTTTACAGAAAGCATGAAAAAGTGTGGTTGGTTACTATTCTAATGTTTTTAATGACAGGCTTAGCCCTAGTAGTGTTTATCAATTCACCACCATCTGAACCACGTGAGAGAGATTATATTTATGTAGGTTCGTTTTACTTCTTTGCCATTTGGATTGGTTTAGGTGTATTACAATTAGTAGATATTTTAGGGAAAATTTCAATAAAAGGTATTATAGTACCAATTATAGCAACTTCAGTTGCTATGGCAGTACCTGTAATATTAGCTCAACAAAACTGGGACGATCACGATCGTAGTGGTAGGTTTGCTCAAATGGATTTTGCAAAAAATATGCTTAATTCATGTCCTCAAAATGCAATACTTTTCACAGGTGGAGATAATGATACATTCCCACTTTGGTATTTGCAAGAAGTAGAAGGCTATCGTACAGACGTGAGAGTATGTAACTTGTCGTTACTTGGAACAGACTGGTACATAGATCAAATGAAACGTAAAACCTATCTTTCAGAGCCTTTACCTATAAAACTGAGTAAAGACTTGTTTTTAGAAGGTATAAACGACCAAGTACTCTTTAATGAAAATCCGAATGTAAAGAATGGAATAGATTTAGCTCAATATTTACAACTGTTAAGAAACGATGACGCATCTATAAAAGTAATGCTACAAGATGGGAAAACGATGATAAACAGTATTCCTTCTGAATTTGTAAATATACCAATAAACAAAGCTGAATTGTTACAGAACAAATTAGTTCAGTCAGAGTTGCTACCATTTATTCCAGATAATCTTACTTGGAGTATTGGTAAAAATGGTTTGATGAAGCCACAATTACTACAATTAGAAATTATTTCAAACAATAATTGGAAACGACCAATTTGCTTTGGTTCGACTATTAGCGAAGATAGTTTTGTTGGATTAGCAGATTATTGCCAGCTCGAAGGTTATGTTTACAGATTGATGCCATACAAGCAAACTTCTAAAGAAGCATTGGAATGCTCTACAAAGTTGATGGAGAAAAATTTGCTTACAGATAATACATTTTGGCGTGGTTTAGACAATCCCAATGTATATTATCATTCAGAATTTTATGGCGTTTCTTTTTTTGCTTGTAGAATTAATTTTATGAAATTGGTAAACAATTACTGCAATTTAGAAATGTTTGATAAAGCCAAAAAGGCCCTTGATTTTATTGACAAAAAAGTACCAAATAGCATATTTCCATACGATAATCTTAATTGTTATTATATTCGTCCATATTTCCTTTGTGGTGATGCTAAAAATGCTTACCGTATAGCAGATGTTATTTTCAATAGAAACAAAGAGCTCATAACGTATTATTCTAAAGATAAAAATGCGAATGGCAATGAGCTAGGAAAGGCAGTAAACGAAATGCAAATTGTGGTAAGTCAATTAGAAGCGGTTAAATCTCCTAAAACATTAGAATACAAAAAAGTTTTAGATGAAATTATCAATAATCTAAATTCATAAGAAGACTCAGTACGAGTTGATTCTTGTAACTAAAAAAGGGTTTGAATATTTTTATTCAAACCCTTTTTTAGTTTTTATTTGTAATCAAACAACTATTGAAGTTTATATTTTTATTCAAACCCTTTTTTAGTTTTTATTTGTAATCAAACAACTATTGAAGTTTATATTTTTATTCAAACCCTTTTTTAGTTTTTATTTGTAATCAAACAACTATTGAAGTTTATATTTTTTATTCAAACCCTTTTTTTGTTTTTATTTCTAATCAAACAACTATCTTTTTATTCAAATTTCTAAAGCACTAATTCTTATTTAGCTCTTTCAATAGAATAATTTATTAAACCTTCTAACGAGTTTCTATAAGATGAAATAGGGAAGGTATAAAGGATTTCTTTGGCTTCGAATACGTACTTTTTCATTTTGTCTGTTGCGTACTCTATTCCTCCCGAAAGCTTTACAAACTCTATTACCTCTGCAACTTTTTTTGAGTTTTCAGAGTCGTTTTTGATGATGTTGATGATTCTCTTTTTGGTGCTCCAATCGGCGTTGTTAAGTGCATAAATCAAAGGTAAAGTCATTTTCTTTTCTTTGATGTCTATACCCAAAGGTTTGCCTATTTCGGCGTTTCCATAGTCAAATAGATCATCTTTTATCTGAAAAGCAATGCCTACTTTTTCACCAAAAAGCCTAGCTTTTTCTGCTTTTTCTGCATCCATACCTACTGAACTTACCCCTACAGCACAGCATGCAGCTATTAAAGTGGCTGTTTTTTGACGAATGATTTCAAAATATACTTCTTCAGTAATATCTAGTTTTCTTGCTTTTTCTATTTGTAAAAGTTCGCCTTCCGACATTTCTCTCACAGCGGTAGATACATATCTTAAAAGGTCAAAATCACCATTATCGATAGAAAGTAAAAGCCCTTTTGAAAGTAAATAGTCACCCACTAAAACTGCAATTTTGTTTTTCCATAACGCATTTACAGAGAAAAAACCCCTTCTGTAATTCGATTCATCTACCACATCGTCATGTACCAAAGTGGCAGTGTGCAAAAGTTCTATTAAGGCAGCTCCACGATAAGTTTTTTCATTTATTTCGCCAAAAATACCTGCAGACAGAAATACAAACATGGGTCTCATTTGCTTGCCTTTTCTTTGGACAATATAGTTCATGATGGTATCCAAAAGCATCACTTTTGTTTTCATGAATAGTCTAAATTTGCCTTCAAAAGCATTTATTTCAGCTTTTATTGGCAATTGTATTTCGTCGATGCTAAGAGACATTTCGCTAGTTTTTTTCAAGATTATTTAAACCCATTAAAAATACAAAAACACCTTTCATTTAGAAAAGTGCTTCTGTGTTTTTTTAACTAATTTTTAAATGGTAGTTAAGCATGTATGGCTCTGTTTTCTGTAGCAGCTAAACATGCTTCTTTCATTGCTTCGGTATAAGTAGGGTGTGCATGCGACATTCTTGCAATGTCCTCTGCACTTGCTCTGTATTCCATTGCCACTACTGCCTCGGCTATCATGTCTGCAGCACGGGCTCCAATGATATGTACGCCTAATATTTCGTCAGTATTTTTGTCGGCAAGTACTTTTACAAGACCGTCTGTGTCCATAGAAGCAGTAGCTCTTCCTAAAGCTTTAAAAGGGAAAGAACCTGTTTTGTATGCTTTACCAGCTGCTTTTAATTCTTCTTCGGTTTGTCCTACAGATGCTACTTCTGGCCAAGTGTATACTACACCTGGAATTAAATTATAATTGATGTGCGGTTTTTGACCAGCTATAGTTTCAGCTACAAATACACCTTCTTCTTCTGCTTTGTGTGCAAGCATAGCACCTCTTATCAAATCTCCAATAGCATAGATATTACTTACTTTTGATCTTAATGTATGCTCGTCTATTTCTATTTTTCCACTTTTGTCGGTTTCAAGACCAGCGGCAGCCAAATTCAAGCCTTCGGTGTATGCTTTTCTTCCAATACAAACTAGTACATAGTCTCCAGTTATGGTAATGTCCTCGTTTTTGCTGTTTTGTGCAGTTACGGTTACATCATCTCCATTGTTTACAACACCAGTTACCTTGTGTGAGAAAAAATATTCTACACCTAGTTTTTTGATTGATTTTTGTAATTCTTTTCCCATGGTTTTGTCCATGGTTGGAATCATAGAATCAGCAAATTCAACAAAGCTTACTTTAGAACCCAATCTGGCGTAAACAGAACCAAGTTCTGCACCAATTACTCCTGCACCAATTACTATGAGGTGTTTAGGAACTTCTTGTAAGTTTAAAGCTTCTGTTGAAGTAATTATTCTTTTTTTGTCTACAGGAATAAATGGCAAAATAGTGGGTTTTGAACCTGTAGCTAGTATGATATTTTTTCCTGTAATTTGCTCGGAAGTGCCGTCTTTTTTGCTGATTTTAATAGTGTTTTTATCAACAAATGAACCCAATCCAAAGTATGATGTTATTTTATTTTTTTTCATTAAATAAGTAATACCATCATTCATTTTTTTGACAACTCCAGTTTTTCGAGCTATCATTTGTTGCATATTTACTTTTGGAGTACTTATTTCAATACCATGTTCAGCAAAAGTGTGACTAGCATTGTAAAAATGCTCTGAAGAATCCAATAAAGTTTTAGACGGAATACAACCTACATTTAGGCAAGTTCCCCCTAAATTTTCATATTTTTCTATAATGGCAACTTTCATTCCCAATTGAGCCGAACGGATGGCTGATACATATCCGCCAGGTCCTGAGCCTATTACTATTACGTCGTACTGCATTTTATTTATTTTTTAGAATGAATATTAATCATTCTATTGTTTTTATTTGAACTAAATATCTAATAATAAAGCTGTTGGATCTTCTAATAATTGCTTCAATTTTACCAAAAACGAAACAGACTCTCTGCCATCTATTATTCTATGGTCGTAAGATAAAGCTACGTACATGATGGGTCTAATAACTACTTCGCCATTAATAGCAACTGGTCTTTCCACAATATTGTGCATTCCTAGTATAGCCGATTGTGGTGCATTGATGATAGGCGTTGAAAGCATTGAGCCAAATACACCTCCATTGGTGATTGTAAATGTACCACCAGTCATTTCTGGAAGGGTAAGTTTATTGTCTCTTGCTTTTAATGCCAATCGCATTACTTCAGATTCTATTCCTGCTAATGAAAGATTTTCCGCATTTCTAATTACAGGTACAACCAAGCCTTTTGGAGCAGATACCGCAATTGATATGTCGCAGTAGTCATGGAAAATAATAGATTCTCCGTCGATAGATGCATTAACTGCAGGGTAAAGTTTTAAAGCTTCACATACTGCTTTGGTGAAAAATGACATAAAGCCCAATCCTACACCGTGTTTTTCTTTGAATTTATCTTTATACTTAGCTCTTAAGTCCATGATAGGCTTCATGTCTACTTCATTGAAAGTAGTAAGCATGGCTGTTTCATTTTTTACTTGAACCAATCTTTTTGCTACAGTTTTACGAAGAGAGCTCATTTTTTCGCTTCTTTCGTTTCTGTTTCCAGCTGGAGTTGTAATTGTTTGAGCTTCTGCAGTCGTTCGATTGGCTTTAGGTAAAGAAGCATTTTGAGCATCTTCTTTGGTAATTCTACCACCAATACCTGTACCAGATACATTCTGTGCGTCTATTCCTTTTTCAGATAATACCTTTGCTGCAGCTGGTGAAGCATGCCCATTTGCATATGAAACTTCTTTATTAGTTGAAGTGCTTTCTGTGACAGTTGGACTACTTGCACTACTTTTTTCTGAAGGTGCACTAGGTGTTTCGCTGCCAGAAGAAGTAATGGTTGCAACCAAAGCACCAATGGCTAATGTAGTACCACTTTGAGCTACAATATGTAAAATGCCAGAGCTTTCAGCAGGTAGTTCAAAAGTAGCTTTGTCAGATTCTAGTTCGCATAGTATTTCATCCATTTTTACGAAATCACCTTCTTTTTTATTCCAAGATGAAATCGTTACTTCTGATATAGATTCTCCAACTGCTGGTACTTTTATTTCTAATGTACTAGCTGGTTGTGACGATGAAGCTGGTTTTTCAACAGATTTTTCTTCTTTTGTAGTTGCAGTAGCAGTATTTTGGGTAGATTCTGCTGGACTTATTCTACAAACAAGTTCTCCAATAGCTATTGTGTCGCCTTCTTTGGCAACTATAGATAATATTCCGTCTGTTTCGGCGGTAAGTTCAAAAGTAGCTTTGTCTGACTCTAGTTCGCACAAAACGTCATCCATTTTTACAATATCGCCGTCTTTTTTGCTCCATGCGGCTATGGTTACTTCTGTTATTGATTCGCCAACTGGTGGCACTTTCATCTCTATTGCCATGCTCTGTTATCAGATTTTGGTTTGAATATGCTTTATAATGTTATATTTTTATGCAAATGCTTTTGCTATCAATGCTGCTTGTTCTTCATTATGAACTTTAAGGAAGCCCGTTGCTGGCGAAGCAGATTTTTTTCTTGATACCAAACTGTCGAATATTTTCCAACCCAATTCACGTGTTATGTATGACCAATAACCCATATTTTCAGGTTCCTCTTGTACAAATTTAACTTTAGCTTTTGGATATTTGTCCAATTCAGCTTGTATCTTTTTTGCAGGAAGTGGATGTAGTTGTTCGATTCTAATAATGGCTACATCTTCTCTGTTATCTTTTTCTTGTTTTTCAAGTAAATCAAAATACACTTTTCCTGAGCACAACAATACAGTTTTTACTTTTTTAGCATCAGCCTTTTTGTCTGCATATATTTCTTGGAAACTTCCGTTGGTGAATTCTTCAATAGGAGAAATTACTTTTGGATGTCTAAAAAGTGATTTCGGAGACATGGCAATCATTGGTTTTCTGAACTCCCATGCCAATTGCCTTCTCAAAGAGTGGAATAAGTTTGCCGGAGTAGTAAGATTGGTTACAATGATGTTGTATTCTGCTGCCAATTGAAGAAAGCGTTCGGGTCTTGCATTAGAATGTTCTGGACCTTGACCTTCGTACCCGTGTGGTAGTTGCATGACAATTCCGTTCATGGTTCCCCATTTAGATTCGCATGACACAACAAATTGGTCGATCATGGTTTGAGCTCCATTTGAAAAATCGCCAAACTGAGCTTCCCATATTACTAATGAACTAGGGTTGGCAAGTGCATAACCAAAGTCAAAACCAAGCACTGCATATTCAGAAAGCAATGAGTTATATATTTGAAGCTTTTTCTGTCCTTGTTCAATGTGGTTCAATGATATGTACGAATCATTGGTATTTGCATCGTGCAAAACGGCATGTCTGTGTGAGAATGTTCCTCTTTGCACATCTTGTCCAGATACTCTTACGTCGTTACCATCTAAAAGTATAGAGCCGTAAGCCAAAGCTTCTGCAGTTGCCCAGTTGAGTTGTCCACTTGTAAAGTAGGCTTTTCTTTCAGCAAGTACTTTTTCTATTTGTTTTAATGCTTGAAACCCTTCAGGAAGCTTAGATAAAGCATCGGCAATTTTAGAAATATATTCTGTAGATATACTTGTGTTTGGCGAGTTGTCAAAATCACTTTCTTTAGAATACCTAAGTTGTGTCCATTTATTATCAAGTTCTAATGGATGGTATTCTGGTTTTATTTTTTGTTTTACAAGATCTAGTCTAGCTTGCAATTCGCTTTTAAACTCAGTATCCATTTCGCTAGCTAATTTTGCGTCAATATCACCTCTGGCTATCAGGGTTTTATTGTACAATTCACGAGGATTTGGATGGTTAGCTATATTGGCATAAAGCGTAGGTTGAGTAAAACGTGGCTCATCAGATTCGTTGTGTCCGTTTCTGCGATAGCAAACCATATCTATGAATACATCACGGTTGAACTGTTGTCTGAATTCTGCAGCCATTTTTGAAACAAAAACTACCGCTTCTGGGTCGTCGCCATTTACGTGAAATACAGGAGCATCTATTATTTTAGCAACATCTGTACAATATATTGCCGAGCGAGCGTCTTCAAAGTCGGTAGTGAAACCTACCTGATTGTTGATAACGAAATGTATGGTTCCACCTACGGTGTATCCTTTTAGTTTCGCCATTTGTGTAACCTCGTATACTATACCTTGACCTGCTACAGCGGCATCGCCGTGAATAAGTATAGGTAATATTTTGTCATAATCTCCTTCGTAATGAGCGTCTGCTCTTGCTCTACAAAAGCCTTCTACCAATGGATTTACGGCTTCTAAATGTGAAGGGTTTGGAGCTAATTTTAAAGATATCTCAACGCCTTCAGGTGTGATGTGTTTAGAAGAATAGCCCAAATGGTATTTTACGTCTCCATCGCCATGAATTTGGTCTGGTATATTTCCTTCAAATCCGTCAAAAATAGCATCATACGATTTGTGCATGATGTTGGCAAGTATATTTAATCTACCTCTGTGTGCCATTCCTATCATGGCTTCTTTTACGCCCAAATTTGCGGAGGTATTTATAATGGTATCTAAAGCTGGAATAGTACTTTCGCCACCTTCTAAGCCGAATCTTTTTTGACCTAAATATTTTGTCCCTAAAAAGTTTTCAAATACCACTGCCTCATTCAGTTTTTCCAAAATTTGTTTTTTCTGAACAATAGTTGGATTATGGGCAAGTGATTCTTTTTCGATTTTTACTCTGAGCCATTCTTTAACCTCTGGCTCACGTATGTACATATATTCAAATCCTATAGAACCAGTGTATATTTTATTCAGCGAATCAATGATTTCTTTGAGAGAAACTGCACCTAAGCCTAAAAATACACCTGCCTGAAAAGATGTAGTTAAATCTTTTTCAGAAAGAGCATAGTCTGCCAAATCTAATCTTGGATGGCGATTTTTTCTTTCCCTTACTGGATTGGTTTTGGCAAGCAAGTGTCCTCTCGATCTGAATGCTTTAATAAGACTAATCACTGCCATTTCTTTGCTGATATGGGCAGAATCTTTAGTGGTATTATTACTTAAATTCGACTCTGAAAATCCATTGAAACCAGCATGGAAGTCAAATCCTTTGAAGAATAATTGCCAAGTGTTATCTACAGAAGACGCATCTTTAAGATAAGAATCATAAAGGTCTGAAATTGCCGAAGTATCAGCATTTGAAATGTACGAAAATTGATCCATATTGTGAGAAATCACTATTTTAAGGTTGATTTCTGATATTATTTTTGCTAATTCGATTAAATTTATCCAAAAATAGGTTTAAAATCTATATTAATATAATACTAAACCTAAAATGATTAAGAAATTTAATTCAAATATATTATTTCATTAAAAATACTTCAAATAAAGCGGTGTTTTCTTAGAATTTTAAAAAAAATACTTAGAAAAGTATTGAAATTAACTATTTTGATAATTTTCAACAAACAATATTTGATTTTTTAATATTATATTTATGCAAAATTTAAAAATACGTTTTTTGAGTTTAAAACTTTTCCCTAATTAATTGCATCTTTTTTGTTTGGCATCATTATTGTAAAAAGACATTATGAGACCTTTTAAGGATTTATTTAAAAGATTTAAAAAAAAAATTATGAAGACTTTTTCTTTTATCATTCTATTTTCACTTACCACTTTTGCTTCAATGTCTCAAGGGATAAGGTTTTTTGAAGGTGACTGGCAAAGTGTTTTGGCCGAAGCGAAAAAAACTAAAAAAATTATTTTTGTAGACGTTTACACTACTTGGTGTGGGCCTTGTAAAATAATGGAAAAAAAGACTTTTACAGACCCAGATGTAGGTAAAGTTTTTAATGACAAGTTTATTTGCTACAAAATGGATGCCGAAAAAGGCTTTGGGACAGTAATCGCTCAGCGTTTTAATGTTACTTCTTATCCAACTTGCATATATTTAGATGCTAGCGAAAACTTGTTGTACAAACAAGAAGGTTTGATGCAAGCCAATGATATGTTGAAAGAAGGTGAAATGGTAATTAAAAATTCTAACGATACCAAACCTAAACACGTACTAGATAAACAATACGCAGAAGGCAATAGAGATCCTGATTTTTTATTAGAATATATCGTTAAGAAGTCAAGTTACAATGAAGATAATTCGATAATAGTAGATGAATATGTTGCTCAATTATCACCAATACAACAATCTTCAGAAAAAACTTTGAGATTGATAGTGAACAACGGATTTCAATTGGATGGACCAGCCTACAATGTATTGTTGAAATTCCGTGAAAAAGCAGAAAGCTTGTTTGAAGAAGGAAATAGAAAAGTAGATGGTATTTTTGCTAATGTAATTAATCAATCTTTTGCAACAGCTATTCAGAAAAAAGATGAAGCATTGTTTGAAAAAACAGCAAGACTTAATCTTACTACTCGTAAAAATAGTGCTGATGCAAATCGTGTAAATGATAAAAATAGGCTTACATTTTGCATTCAGAAAAAAGATAGAAACGATCCTTCTAAATTAATCAAAGCAGCAGAGCAATATTTAGACAACTATGTAATGCTTATGCAAACAGAAAGTATCAGAATGTCTGACGAAGTAGAATTTCAAAAATTAATGAAAAACTATAGAGATGGCTATCTTGATTCTACAGGAGTAAGAGAGTTTCAGTACAAAGAATTGAAAAGAACAGGTAGAACTAAAACAGCTAAAACTACCGCAGATGAGTTTAACATTGTTATCAAGTGCTATTTAGATATGGTAAGCGATGTAGATGCTTTGAGAAGAGCATTACCTTGGGGTGAAAGAGCCATCGAATTGATACAAGAACCAGACTCTATTCATACATTTGCACTGTTGTATTTGAAAATAGGTAACAAAGACAAATCGATAGAATTAGAAAAATTAGCAGTTGAAATTGCTCAACGTGAAAACCTTGATTCTTCGAAATACCTTGCAGCAATAGAAAAATTGAAATAAAATAATTTACATATAGATTTTACAAAAAAAGAGCTTCATTGTTGAGCTCTTTTTTGTTTTTATGTATTTTTTTAGGATATTAATACTTTTTAAAAGTTTTCTTTATGCTGGTTTAATAAAAAGGAAATTTTATCAGCAATTCAAAACTGAGTATATTTGTTTTACAAATTATTAAAAAATATAATGATAAAAATATTGATTGTTGATG
Source organism: Pseudarcicella sp. (assembly GCA_017988135.1). GTDB lineage: Bacteria > Bacteroidota > Bacteroidia > Cytophagales > Spirosomataceae > JAGNSI01. The sequence goes on along the minus strand of JAGNSI010000080.1, from coordinate 303 downwards.
AAATACATGCATCCCTAAAAGTTAGTTTAGAAGCTGAAGGGTATAGTGTAGATTATCAGCCAAATATAAAAAGAGAAGGTATTTTAGCAATAATAGCTGATTTTGATGGGCTGGTCATAAGAAGTAAAACTCAAATAGATAAGTGTTTTTTAGAAAAAGCCATTCGACTTAAATTTATAGCAAGGGCAGGAGCAGGCTTAGATTTAATAGATTTGAAATTGGCCTACGAACACAATATTCAAGTGTTTGCTGCTAATGAAGGAAATAAAGATGCGGTTGCTGAACATGTGTTGGGTATGATTC
>JAGNSI010000198.1 GCA_017988135.1 Pseudarcicella sp. | reverse complement strand
CATTTCCAAACTACATTCAGACCCAAGCTTAGCTGCAATTGGTGGTATTCAGCTCGATAAAGACAAGCTTGAAATGCCTTTTTATCGTTCATCACAAGAAATTAGGCGAACATTTTATATTTTTCCGCCAGGTGAATATTTTGATAACTTACTCAAAAAAATATTTCCAGACCCTGTTTTTGAAACAACCAATCAAACCAATATATTGGTGGGAGCGTATATTATGTTACCTAAAAATACACTCCAAAAAGCAGGTGGCTTTGATGCAGATTTTTTTATGTATGGAGAAGATTTAGAGTGGTGCGGAAGGCTTCACAAAATAGGCAAACTATCTTATTTTGAGGACATTAGATTTATACATCTCGAAAATCAATCGCCCTTTAGGCGTACACAGATTTCGTTTGTAAATAGATTTAGCGTACAAATGCAAGTGTCTAATTTACTCTGGATAAGAAAAGAGTTTGGCGTTGCCTCATATTTGCTTATTTTAGCTAATTATTTGATAGTAGGCCTATTGTTTTATGCCTGGAAATTTGGTGTAAATACTATCAAATACAGAAGTCCTTTAAAAGAAATGAAAAACCAAAAATTGTTTTTATTAAAACTTAAAGTTTTGATGAAATTTTCGATATCGACTATTTTTGGTACAAAAAAATTATTCAAAGTGCAAGCCCAAGACAACATAGATCAGCTGTATAAAAATGACTAAAAAAAAGCTATTATTTTTTACCCCATTGGCAGGAAGAACAGGTTCTGAAATGATGCTTTTGTATTTTTTTAGGTATTTTGATCGACAAAAATTTCAAGTATTCTTGGTAAGTTTTCAACATGGCGAATTACTTAAAGAGCTTCCTTCTGATGTGCAATATTTTGTAATAGAAAAAAAGTATTCTTTGTCAGAAAAAATATTATTCAAACTTGGAACAGACGCTAAACAACTGGCAATAAGTAAAATACAGAAAAAAGTAAATGCAGATATTTGGTACATGAATACCATTACTTTGCCCGAAATTTTACCATTAGCTACTAAGTTTGGCGTTAAGCTGATTACTCATTTCCATGAGTTGCCACAAAGCTACGCAGCTATAAAATATGCAGATTTACAAGCAATAATAACTCAGTCTAACTTGCTAATAGGCTGTGCATCAGCTACTACAGAAAGCATTTGTAATGCAGGAGCCCAAAACGCAAAAAACCTGCATTCGTTTATAGATACCAATAATATAGTGAGTGATGAAGTCAGGAAAACCCAGCTCAAGCAGCAATTGAATATCCAACAACATCAGAAAGTATTGGTGATGTCTGGCACAACAGATCCAAGAAAAGGTTTTGATTTTTTGCCAGAAATAGCACAATTACTCAACAACAAAGACATTCACTTGATATGGTTGGGTAAAAAAATAGATAGTGGTTTTACTTATTTTGTAGAAAATTATTGTAAAAATATTCATTCGGAAACCCAAGTACATATTTTAGGGGCTCAAAAAGAAGATTATTACAATTATCTAGCTATTGCAGACCTATTTTTACTTACTTCCCGAGAAGATCCTTTTCCATTGGTGATGATAGAAGCCGCATTTTTGGGTAAGCCCATTATTGCTTTCGATTCGGGTGGGGCAAGCGAATTTATAACTCCAGCAGTTGGACATGTAGTTCAAAACTTCGATTTACCCGATTTTTGTAATAAAATAAAAGAAACACTACAAACCCAGCAATTATTTAGCCCAATAGCCTCCAAAAATAGGGCCTTAGATTTTGCTGTAGATAAGCAAGTAGCCACTTGGCAAGAGTTGATTAGTAGCGTGATTGAATAGGATTGAAGCAAAAGAATTTATGCAAAAAAAGAAAATTTTGTTTGTTGGGCACGATGCCAATAGAGCGGGAGCACAAATATTGCTTTTACGTTTTTTGAAACTATTAAAAAAAGATAATCAGTACGATTTTTCTATTTTATTGGGAAACACAGGTGAGCTTTTGAGTGAATACAAGGCAATAGCAAACACCTATTTGTGGCAAGATCAGTTTAAGAAAAAAAAGAAAATAGATACAATTTTGTTATTCAAAACCTCCGATACACTTTTGGAAGTACTTGAAAATGAAAAGTTTGATTTAATATTTAGCAATACCATTGCCAATGGCGATATATTAGAAGCTTTGTCGGTATTGAATTGCCCTGTGGTAACTTACGTACATGAGTTGGGTTTGGGTTTTGAAATGTACACCTCTAAAAAAAGTTTGAATAGTGCCCTTGCTTTGAGCCAATCTTTTATTGCCTGTGCAGGTGCTGTAAAAGAACATTTGGTAGAAATAAAAGGGATAGATGCTTCAAAAATCACTGTAGTTTCTTCATTATTACCCGAAAATGCCTTGCATTTTACACCAGATTTATCTAATATTTCAGAACTCAAAAAGACATCGGCTATACCTCAAAATGCTACAATCGTAGGTGGTATGGGTACATTAGACTATAGAAAAGGTATAGATGTTTTTTTACAAATTGCTTACCAACTTCGAGATAAAAATTGTTTTTTTGTGTGGGTAGGAGGAGATAAATCTCAGATAGAATATCAAAATTTGCAGTCTGATATTCTTAAAATGGAGCTAAAAAACATAAAAATCATAGAAACCGTAAAAAATCCTTTAGATTATCTTTCTATGTTTGACATCTTTTTGTTAACGTCACGTGAAGACCCTTATCCTTTGGTAGTTATGGAGGCCGCTTTACTCAAAAAACCTATCATTTGCTTCGACAAAGCTGGCGGTTCAAAAGAATTAGTCGGTGAAGATGCAGGATTTGTAGTGCCGTATTTAGATGTTATAAAAGCAAGCCAAGCTATAGAAAAATTATGTAATTATGCTATGATGCCCGCCACAATGGGAGAAAAAGGGCATAAAAAAGTGCTAGCCAAACATACTGAAGAAAAGTGTTTTGAAGAGTTTTTGGCAGCTTTATCGTCTTGCTTTTGATTTCTTTTATTGCAAATCTAAGGTGAAAGCCTGTCTATTTGCCAAGTATTATCAGATTGTAAAGTATAGGCGATTCTGTCGTGCAAGCGTGATGGCCTTCCTTGCCAAAATTCAAAATAATTAGGAATTAGCTTATAACCACCCCAATGTGTAGGTCTGTCGATATTTTTGTTTTGGATGTGAAGTAAAAGTTCGCTTTCTTTTTCTTCTAAAAAACGCCTACTTTCTATTATTTCACTTTGGTTGGAGGCAATAGCACCTATTTGGCTAGATATTGGTCTCGAATGAAAATATGCATCGGATTCTGAATCAGATAATTTTTCGACCACACCTTCTATCCGCACCTGACGCTCCAATTCATTCCAAAAGAAATTCAAGCAAGCATTTGGATTCTGAAAAAGTTCTTCACCTTTTCTACTTTTATAATTAGTAAAAAAATTAAACCCAGAATCAAATCCTTTCAATAAAACTACCCTTGACGATGGTTTGTTTTCTGAAGATACAGTTGCCAAAACCATTGCATTGGGTTCTTTTATTTGCGATTCTAAGGCTTCGTTAAACCATTTTTCAAACTGCAAAAAAGGCGAAACAAAGACATCAGATTTATCTAAAGAGCCTTTTGTGTAATTTTCTCGAAGCGAAGCAATGTCTAAAGCCATCTTTTTATTCAAAAATAACACAAAAAGGACTTGTAAGGTCCTCTTTGTGTGGTATAATTATGGATATATTAAAATGAATAATTTCATTTTA
>JAGNSI010000079.1 GCA_017988135.1 Pseudarcicella sp. | reverse complement strand
TCTCACGACTTTGGCACAAATGCTTTTAGAACTTTCAAAATCACTAAAAATGGCGTTTCTTTACCTACAGTCACCAGTGTAGGACCCATAATAGATAGCGATAAAAAAGCACAAGGCTACCTAAAAATATCGCCAGATGGAAAAACGCTAGCCATGGCAGTAGACGACCCTACCGGCAACTATGTAGAACTATTCAACTTCAATGATGCTACAGGTGCAGTTACAAGCCCTATCCGAGTAAACCTTAAAACCACTACTCCACCTTCTGTATATGGAGTTGAGTTTTCGCCCGATAGCAAACAACTTTATGTGACCTTGAACGCCGATAGGGCAAACAATCCAAGCACATATTCTAAAATTTTAAAATACAATATCAGCACCAAAGTACAACCTACCATAAATAACTCACGTATTTTGATAGACTCTGCTTCGGTTGATTTTGGAGCTATTCAGCTGGCACCCGACTTCAAATTATATGTTGCTATAAAAAATAGCTCCTTTTTAGCTGTCATCAATAGACCAAACAAAATACAAAAAGACAGTGTATGGTATAAATTCAATGGACTGAACCTTCAAGGTGGTATCAGCCAATTGGGGCTTCCTACCCAAGCAAAAGTATATGAAAAAGAAGAAAGTGGACTAGGGACAGAATTTATAGGAGACACAGCTGTTTGCCAAAAAGAAAAAGGCAAGTTCCAAATACAAGATTTATGTACCGACAAAAAACCAAATAAAATTGTAAAATACTCGATTTATAAACAAATACCCAGTAACCCAAATGCATTAGGAACATTTATCACTTCAGAAATAAAGGACAAAAACATTAATCCTTCTGCAAACATCAATGAAACCGAATTTACTTTTCCAGATGCAGGAGTTTTCAATATTACCGCCACTATTACCAACGAATGTAAAACAGACACAACACTTGAAAACCCTGTACAAATATTGGTAAAACCATTACCAAACATTATCATCACAGGCCCTACTAAAATTTGTGAGGGTACACAACCTTTTAGTTATACAGCCACACCAGGCAGTGGCATTTTTGAAGGCTCACTAAACATTAATATTGCTGGCGTGTACACTCCAACCAATATTTTAGGCTTAGATACCATAGCTTATAAAGTTACGCAAAGAGGCTGTTATGGTCAAAAACGACTAGATATAAACACCTTGCCTTTGCCAAATGTAAGCTTGGGATTAGACAAAGAAATATGCAAAAACAATATCGATTTTATTGGTTTCGATCCAGAACCAAATGTTACATACAAATGGAATTCGGGAGAAAACGTTTCAAAAATATTCCCAAAACAAACTAAAGAATACATATTAACAGCCAAATTAGACATTTGCGAGAAAAAAGACACTATCAACGTTTTAACTAAAGAAATTCCTCAGATCTCCTTACCTAAGGAATCTATTATTTGTGTGATAGATGGCAAACCTATTAAATTAAATGCAGGAGGCTTTGCCCCAGAGTTTGTCTACACATGGAGTACAATGGAGTTTACACCAGAAATAAGCGTAATCACTCCTGGTATTTATAAGGTTATCAAAACTAGCTTTATCACCAATTGCAGTAACCAAAAACAAACGGTAGTTATAGACCGTTGCGAACCTATCGTGCTTGCACCAAACGTTTTTACGCCCAATGGTGACAACAAAAATGATTCGTTCTTAGTACTTACTAGACACATTTCGGACTACAAAATAAAAATATTCAACCGTTGGGGAGAGCTGGTTTTTAGCACCAACAATCCAGATGAAGCTTGGGATGGTAAAATAAACAACCAAACAATCACACCTGACACCTATGCTTGGGAAGTAAACTATATTCCAGAATATTTTCCCGAAAGAGGAAGATTATCTAAAAAAGGAGCAGTAACCTTATTGAAATAGATTTGGAATGAATACTTTTTTAGTATAAATCAACAATCCAACCTAAAGCCTACTCCATGCACATTACTGAGCTTGATTGCTGGGTCTTGGGCAAGATATTTTCGTAGTCTTGTGATAAAAACGTCTAGACTTCTGCCTTTAAAATAATCGTCGTCTCCCCAAATAGCCATTAAAATTTTCTCTCTAGCTATTGTGCCATTTTTGTTTTGAACCAAAAACTGAAGCAAATTTGATTCTCTATTCGTCAAGTCTAATTCATTTCCATCGAAAAGCAATTTCAAATTTTTTGTATCAAAAATATATGCTCCTACTGGCAATAAATGTGACTGTTGTACTGTTTTTTTGCCTATTCGCTTTAGAATAACCTCTATTCTTAAAATCAATTCTTCTATACTAAATGGCTTTGTCAAATAATCATCTCCTCCCAATTTCAAACCTTTTATTCGGTCTTCTTTCATCGATTTTGCAGTAAGAAATATGATAGGCACATCGCTACCCGAATGCCTGATATATTCTGCCAGTGCAAAGCCATCCATTTCGGGCAACATAACATCAAGTATACAAATATCAAAATTATGGCACAAAAAAGCTTTTTGCCCTTTTTTGCCATCTACTTGCAAATTTACTTTATAACCAGCATCTTCTAGATTGTCTTTTACTACAAATCCTAAACTGTCGTCATCTTCTACTAATAATATTTTAGTCATTTTTTTAGATCTAATATTTTTAAACTATAGGGAATTTTAGGTTGAATTCGCAACCATTTCCTAGTTTGCTTTTTATAGCAATTTTTCCTTTGTGTCCTTCTACCATTTCTTTTACATAGTACAATCCCAAACCAAAACCTTTTACGTTGTGTACATCACCAGTATGTACCCTGAAAAATTTATCAAAAACGTGCTTTTGATCTTTTTCTGAAATCCCTATACCATTGTCTTTGATGGTAACAATGATACAATCTTCAAAGTTTTCGGTAGTTATTTCTATTTGGGGTTCGTTTTGGCAGTATTTTAAACCATTGTCTAATAAATTATGAAGAATATTTGTAAAATGCAATCTATCTGCCTGTATGAAGGTATTTTTTGCATTCAAAATAACTTTTAATGTAGCATTTTTTTCTTTAAAAATAGGCTCAGTATTAACTTCTAGCTCTTCTATAATTTCACTAACATCTACTTTTTCAAAGTTGAGTTTATCTATTTTCTGAGAAATATTGGCAGTTTGAAGCACAGTGTCTACATTTTTTTTCAACCTTGCGGCTTCTTTTCTAATAATGGAAGCATAGCTTAACAATCGCTCAGGCTTATCAATAATATCTGGCTTCATGAGTACTTCAGATGAAATAGTAATAGTAGAAATAGGCGTTTTAAACTCATGCGTCATATTATTGATAAAGTCGTTTTGTATTTCTGATAATTTTTTTTGTTTAAAAATTACCATTAAAGCATATACAAAAAACATCATAACTATCAGCAATATCATAGATGAAATAAACCAATTTTCTAAATCGCCCAAAATATAGAACTTTTTATCTGGGAAATGTACGCCAAAATAATAGTTATGAATATCTACATTCGGAAATTCAAAATGCGACAAGGTGTCTGTTTGATTGCAATTTTCTGAATGACAAACAAAACCTGCGTACATAATTTTATCTTTGAGGCAATCATAAATTCCATATTCAAAATTCAGCCTTACTTCTGCATTAGCAAACTCTTGTTTGAGAAACTCTTCTAATATCACAGCATTTATCGGCTGATTCACCACCACAGTATAGTAATTTGAAGAAATCCTTTTTATGAGCTTATTGGCTGGAGCATTAGAGCTTTTACTAAACTCTAACAATCTTTTGTCTACCTTTTTCAAAGCCACGTTTACCCTCAAATCAAAGTCTCTGTCTTCTATGTTGTAAGCTTGCTTAAACCAAATAAATTGTACCAACACCACCCCCAAAATCAGCAAGATAGATAGATAAACAAATATTTTTAACGTTTTTGAATTCATTTCAAGTTTATTCCGCTTACAAATTGGCTATTATTTTACCCTGAACAGTTTGCAATTCGTTAGCCGATGGCATTAGCTTTGAACGTGTAAAATTAATATCATTCATACTATTTAGCGGTATCAAATGCACGTGGGCATGAGGCACTTCAAGACCTATCACGGAAACACCGATACGTCTACACGGAACTGCTTTACGTATAGCTGGAGCTATTTTTTTTGCAAAAAGCATCAAGCTTGAAAGTGTATCATCGTCAAGGTCAAAAATATAATCAACTTCTTTTTTGGGTATCACCAAAGTATGTCCTTCTGCCAAAGGCGAAATATCTAAAAATGCTAAGAAATTTTCATCCTCAGCAATTTTGTAACATGGTATTTCTCCAGATATAATTTTCGAAAAAATGGTCATTTTATTGTAAAGTTAATTTTGTTTTAAAAATTCTATATTCTCTAAACAACTGGGGTATTTCTATTTCATCATCAAAAATACCAAACATAGTTGAGCCCGAACCACTCATGCTGGCATAAATAGCACCTAAGTTGTAAAAGTCTTTTTTAATACTTGCTAATATAGGATATTGAGGAAAAATAGAATCTTCAAAATCATTTTTCAATATTTCTTTCCATTCCTCAATAGGTCTGCTCAAGCATTCTTTTAGATTTAATGCTGGCTTTTTAGGCACAACTCCTGCATAAGCCTCAGCAGTAGAAATATGCAAGTTTGGATAAACCAAAACAATATATTTTTCATTTAATGACACATCACAGTTTTCGAAAACATCTCCTATTCCGTAGCAAAGTTGAGGTTTGTTTTGAATAAAAAAAGCACAGTCGGCACCGATTTTCTTAGTGTAACTTTCCATTTGTTGAACGGATAAATTTAGCTCAAAATAAGTATTTATTGCCCGAATGGTAAAAGCTGCATCTGCCGAACCGCCACCTAAACCTGCTCCTATAGGAATATTTTTTTGTAAAATAATTTCCAAAGGCATTAATGGGTAATCGTTTGCAATTAGCTGATAAGCTTTCAAGCATACATTATTCTGAGTTTCGCCTGGAATGTCTAAACCCAAAGCTTCAAATCTTGTTTTTTCTGACGGCAATATCTCCATGGCATCTTGCCATGCAATCGGATACATGCAAGTTTCGAGCTCATGGTATCCGTCAGACCTTTTGCTTGTGATATGTAAACCTAAATTTATTTTTGCGTTTGGAAAAACTATCATTTTTGGTTTTAAAAAATCAATTAATAAATCTAAATATTCGCCCCACAAAAAGTATTAGAAATAAAAGAAACTGCGAAAGAAATTTTATTGCTAAATATATTTGGGCAAAACCCTATCGGGTCGGGCTAATCACTCCCGCTTTTTTTGCTGAAAAAGCAAAAAAGAGCTCCGTTACTATCCCTTTTGCATTGAACACTTCCTCAAATACAGCCTATTTCCTTCTTTTAAATCCTATTTTTTATAAACAATTAAGCTTACAAAATAATATAAACAACTCAATACAAGCTATTTACAAATATATATATCATAACGAATTACAAGGGCTATGAAATTAAATTCAGTATGATTGACGTTGTGTAAACATACAATCATAAATTTTATTAATTTAGAAAGCGTTATTTTCAAAATATTTACAAATAAACACAAAAAAACTATCAAAATGGCATTACAAGTAGGCGATTTAGCCCCAAATTTCACATTATTAAATACCGACAAAAAAGAAGTTTCGTTGACAGACTACAAGGGCAAAAATGTAGTTTTATTATTTTTCCCTTTGGCATTTACGGGTGTATGCACTGCAGAACTTTGCCAAATGCGTGACGATATCGCAACTTATGCTGGTTTAAATGCCGTAATTTTAGGTGTTTCGGTAGACTCTCCTTTCACTTTAGAAAAATTCAGGGCTGAGCAAAAGTTACCATTCGATTTACTTTCAGATTTCAACAAAGAGGTTTCTGCAAGCTACGGTGCTTTATACGAAAACTTTGTATTGGGTTTGAAGGGAGTTTCTAAGCGTTCAGCTTTTGTAATAGATACTGAAGGTAACATCAAATACGCAGAAGTATTGGAAGTTGCAGGGGACTTACCAAATTTTGATGCCGTAAAAGCAGCTTTGTAGTAGGTTTCAATGCTCAATAACAAAAAAGGGATTTCTTTCGAATTCCCTTTTTTTGTTATATTATCAAGCTATTATTATTTGTTTGTACCTGCCCTAATCATTGCACATCTGAAACCGATGGTTGATGTACCTGAATCTTGATCTAGGAATCTACGAGTACCAGGTGCCATCCAATAAGCTATATCAGACCATCCGCCACCTTTATAAACTCTTGATTTATTATCTATCAATGAATTGTGGTGTTCTCTGTCGTAATTTTTGGCAGCATCTAAATAATCGCTTCTACGTACTGGGTTCAAATCTCCAATATCTGAATAAGATAATGGTCTATACAAATCTACAACCCATTCGTTTACGTTTCCTGCCATTTGGTACAGACCAAAATCATTTGGTGGATATTCTCCATTTCCGTAAACTTCGCATGTGATAATAGCTCCGTCATTTGATTTTCCAGCTATACCTGCATAATCTCCTCTACCACGTTTGAAGTTAGCCAACATTTTACCTTTGGTTTTACCTTTTCCGTTTCTTACGTTAGAGCCATCCCAAGGATATATTCTTTGATTGGTTTGGTTTTCGTCAATATCTTGTGTTCCTATCATAGCTTTAGCTGCGTATTCCCACTCTGCTTCAGTTGGTAAACGATAAGCTGGCAATACTTTACCCGATTCTATTTTCAGACGTGGTATACCCGATGGAGCTACTACCATTTTACCTTCAGCTCCTTTGTTTACTTTTGCACCTTTTGAACCTCCACTTGCTGATTTAGTTTTTGGAGCGGCTTTGGCTGAAAGTTCAGTATTCACAGCCTCTGTTCTCCAGATACAATAGTCGTTTGCTTGAATCCAAGACACACCAACTACAGGGTACATTCTAAAACCTGGGTAACGCAAATATTGCTCTACATATGAATCGTTGAAAGCTAACTCATTTTTCCACACCATAGTATCAGGCAAGGCAGCTTTGTATACTTCTTCTGTAGAATCTTTTTGTACTGTATTTAAATATTCTAAATAGTGTACATTGGCTACTTCTACTTCATCCATATAAAACGACTGAATAGAAACAGTTCTTTCTAAGTTATCTCTTGTATTTAGTACATCTTCTTCAAGAGAACCCATAGTAAATCTACCGCCTTCTATAAATACTAGACCTGGGCCTGTAGGTTGTCCTTTAAAGGTTTTTTCTACTTTGAAACCTCCTGCGTCTTTCCCTTTTACTTTTTTGTTGTATTCAGCACCAGTAGCAGAGCTTTTGGTTCCTATATTAACGCTACTTGGCTTTTTGGGTTTGCAGGAAGCTATTACTACCAAAGCTATCAAAAGCGTTCCTGCTGATTGAAGACTGAATTTCATTTGTTTATTTTTTTTTGATTTTCTTGAACACAAATCACTGATTGTTATTATTTCAATAAAATATCTCTCAATGTGTATTCTGTTTATTTATTGTTTTTACTATTGTCAGAAAGTGTACTGCTTAAAAATTTAGTTATCAATTTATGATTGTTTTACAACAGGACTTTGCTATTCTTTTGTTATTTAAAATGAATTAATGTTTATTTTAAAAAATGAATTTACAACAAATTAAGCTTTTTACAGATAATTTAAAAGTAAATTTAGTAATTACAACTCATTTAAGCACGTTTTTTTACAAAAAATCATTAAGATTTCAAGAAAGCACTGCAACATTTTTCATTTTAAGCAACAAGCTTGATAAATCTTTTATTGACAACAATTGATCAAAATTCAACACTAATTTTCCTTTTATTTCTCTCAACTGACAGGTTTTTGCATTGCTTTTGACATAATCAAGAATCTTGCCAAATGTATCTGACTTATAAAAACGCTCGTTCTCAGATGAAACGAAAATAAACTTAAGGTTATTATTCTTTAGTAGTATTTTTTCTACACCTAATTGTTGTGCTACCCATCTGCACTTTACTATTTCTACCATATCGTTCATTTCTACAGGCATAGGCCCAAACCTATCTACAGTGGTTTGTATAAACAAGTCGAGTTCGGTTTCGTTGCTGATGGTGTCTAGCTTTGTGTATAGCGAAAGTCTTTCTGAGACACTTTGAACGTATTTTTCTGGTATCAATACGTTCATATCTGTTTCTATTAGGCAATCAGAAATGAGCTTTTCTGTAGTCTTGCTCAGTTCCTCTGCAAACAAATCGCTAAATTCTTTTTCTTTGAGTTCTTGTACTGCTTCGTCTAATATTTTATGGTACAATTCGTAGCCTAGGTCATTTACAAATCCGCTTTGTTCTGCTCCGAGCAGATTACCAGCTCCTCTGATATCTAAGTCTCTCATGGCCACTTTAAAGCCATCACCTAGGTCTGTAAACTCTTCTAAAGCACTTAGTCTTTTGCGGGCATCGCTTGTGAGAGCAGATAATGAAGGAGTTAATAAATAACAAAATGCTTTTTTGTTTGATCGCCCTACTCTACCTCTCATTTGATGAAGGTCTGACAACCCAAAATGATTGGCATGGTTGATAAATATGGTATTTGCGTTTGGAATGTCGAGCCCCGATTCTATAATATTGGTAGATACTAATACGTCAAAATTTCCTTCTATAAAATTCATCATTATTTTCTCTAGCTTATCGCCCTCCATTTGCCCATGTGCAATGCCTACTTTTGCATCAGGAACTAATCGCAATATTTGGTTGGCTATACCTTCTAATTCGCTTACCCTGTTGTGAACAAAATATACTTGTCCGTTTCTTTTTAGTTCGTAACTGATGGCATCTCGCAACAGCACATCTCCAAAAACGTGCAACTCTGTGGTAACGGGCTGCCTGTTGGGAGGTGGGGTTGCAATGATAGATAGGTCTCTTGCTCCCATCAAAGAAAAATGCAATGTGCGTGGAATAGGTGTGGCGGTAAGTGTAAGTACATCTACATCTACTCGCATTTCTTTTAGACGGTCTTTTACTTTTACGCCAAATTTTTGTTCTTCATCGATAATCATTAGCCCTAAGTTTTTGAAAACTATGTCTTTGTTTACTATCCGATGTGTACCTATAAGTATGTCTGTTTCGCCTGCAGCTACTCTTTTGAGGGTTTCTTTTATTTGTTTGTCAGATTTAAATCTGTTTACGTACTCTACTTTACAGGGCAGTTCGCTCAAACGGTCTCTGAATGTTCTAAAATGTTGCATGGCGAGTACTGTTGTAGGCACGAGTACAGCTACTTGTCTTGAGTCTGCAACAGACTTAAATGCCGCTCTTATAGCTATTTCTGTTTTGCCAAAACCTACATCTCCACATACCAGTCTATCCATAGGATGTGGTTTTTCCATATCGTTTTTCACATCTATGGTAGCTTTTGCTTGGTCGGGCGTGTCTTCATAAATAAACGAAGACTCTAGCTCTGCTTGAAAATAAGTATCTTTAGAAAAAGCATAACCGGGAGCTACTTTTCTTTTGGCATATAGCTGTATAAGCTCTTTGGCAATGTCCTTTACTTGTCGTTTTACTTTCGATTTTTTGTTTTCCCAGTCTTGTGAGCCTAGCTTTGACATCATTGGCGGGCCACCTTCTTTACCTGAATATTTGGCAATTTTATGTAAAGAATGTATAGACACCATCAGCACGTCGTTGTCTCTGTAAATCAGCCTCATGGCTTCTTGTTGAGCATTACCTATACTTACGGTATCTAAGCCTGCAAACCTGCCTATTCCATAGTCTACATGGGTTACAAAATCGCCTATTTGTAGGGTTCTTAGCTCTTTGAGTGTAAGTGCTTTTGATTTAGAAAATTTATTTTTTTCTTTAAATCTGTGAAATCTATCAAAAATCTGATGGTCTGTATAGCAAGCAATCTTGAGGTTATGATCTATAAAACCTTCTCTAAGCGCTATATTGAGCGGCTGAAAACGTGTGTGAGAGTCTATTTCTTCAAAAATCACCTCTAGCCTTTCTAGTTGCTTGGGTGAGTCAGACGCTATGATATTGGTATAACCTAAACTGGTATTTTCTTTTAGGTTTTCGGCTACTTTGTTGAAGTCTTTATGAAAACTGGGTTGAGCACTTGCCCATTTTTTATCATTAAATTTTACTAAAAAACTACTTTCGTCTGTCTGTTCTGAAGTTTTTATAGACTTAAACTTTTTACCAAATTCTACTAAAGGCATTTTTTTGAGTTGAGCCTGAAAAGTTTTTTTAGTTTCGAACAATTGCGTTGGCTCACTAATGATTTGTATACCTCCGCTTTTTTTTACAATTTCTTCAAAGTTTTCGATTACTTTATCAGACAGTTCGTTTATTACCGCCAATGTTTGTTCTAAATCTTTGACCCATACACGGGCATTGGTATTAAAAAAACTCAAAAATGACTCTCTGGTTTCTTTTACAAGTTTGGTTTGAACGTCCGGAATAATATTTATTGTAGAAACAGATTCTATCGAGAGTTGCGACTCAGGGTCAAATGTTCGGATACTTTCGACTTCGTCTCCGAAAAGGTCTATTCGATATGGCAGTTCGTTTGAAAACGAAAACACGTCTATTATACCTCCACGCACCGAGTACTGACCTGCTTCGTAAACAAAATCTGTTTTTTCGAAATCGTAGCTTGCCAGTATTTCTCCTACAAAACTGGTATCTAGCTTATTGTTTACTTGAATGGTAAAGGTATTGCTTATTAAAGATTGCTTGTTGATTACTTTTTCTGAAAGTGCTTCGGGATAGGTTACTACTATTATTTTTTCGTTTTTAATATCACTCAACCTGCTTAGCACTTCGGCTCTTAACAGCACGTTTGCATTGTCTATTTCTTGATACTGATAGGCTTTTTTGTAAGACATCGGAAAAAAAAGAACGTGCTCTTCCCCCAAAAGATTTTGTAAATCATTACTAAAATACGATGCGTCTTCACGGCTCTGCAATATCACCAAATGCTGTTGTGGTAAATCTTGGAACAAAGCAGATAGTATAACAGTATCCATGCTACCTACTAGTCCTTTGAGTTGAAGTGAAGGAAATTTATCAAAATCCTTTATCTCCATTAAGAGTGTTTGAACTAGACTATCGTTTTTGTATAGTTTTAAAAAATCTTTTACTAGCATTTTTTAGAATAAATATTGCCTAATATTCAATGGCTTGGCTAAAATGTGTTTTACTATTACAAAGCTACAAATTTACGCACTAATGCTTGTTGAAAATTAGGTTTTATTCGTTTGAGAATAAACCAAACTTAAGCTTTCACATTTGAAGTTGGCAGGAAATTGGGCAGATAAGTAGGTTGGATAAATATTCGTGAGATTGGGCAGACACGTAGGTTAGGTAAATATTCGTGAGATTGAGCAGACACGTAGATTGGGTAAATATTCGTAAGGTTGGGCAGACACGTAGGTTGGGTAAATATTCGTGAGGTTGGGCAGACACGTAGGTTGGGTAAATATTCGTGAGGTTGGGCAGACACGTAGGTCTGCCCCTACGATGAATATTGTTGTTTGGTTAAATAACACAGATTCAATTAATAAATCTGTAATCTCTTGCAGATAGAAAACCTAACTTTATCTTCTTTAACCAACCAAAACTGATGTATATTTCATGCCAAATACTTCTAAAAAAGGCTTTATTTTGAATATTTAAACTTCTTTTTGTTTAAAGTTTTTTGTTTTATCCATTGAATTGAAATATCAAATGGAACTGAAATATTGTTAGAAGAAGTATTATGACCTAATGTTGAAAACAAAGCATACTCAAAAGGTTTGCCTTGTACTTTGAATGCATTTAACTGCTCTATGCACATCTTTACTGGAACCTGTATGTCTTTTTCACCAAAAAGCCAAAGTCCAGGAATCGAAAGAGTATTCAACGAATTTTTGGGATCAGTCGCCACAAATTGGTACTTGTCTAAATCATTTTTCGTATGATCAAGAGCTTCTATATCTGTATGATTTTCCCAAAAATTATCATTTCCGTTTGTGTAGAACTGAAATCTAAGTTGTTCTAAAGTAGTTATCGTAGGACAACTAAATAAAACCATAAATTCAACTTGTGGATTTTTGCATGCCGTAATAGGAATTATCCACCCTGCTTGGCTAAAACCAACCAACCCAATTTTTATTTTTTTATCTTTTAAATAGCTTCGAAATGCGTCAACTGCTTCATTGGCGTCGCTAGACAACAAATTAAGATTGGTGGTATCAATATTATTTGTACCAACACTCGGACCAACGTAAACCCCACCAGATTCACCAACTCCACGTTTGTCATACGTAAATACAGCAATGCCTTCTTTTGCAAGACGTTTTGCAAACTCCATTT
>JAGNSI010000078.1 GCA_017988135.1 Pseudarcicella sp. | reverse complement strand
CACCACATATTCCTTTAGTTTTGGATGTGAAATTCCTGTAGGTTTTCTTACAAAAATACTCACTATTGTAAAGAAATCATCCCTTAAAAGCAGTTGTAAAACTGAAGATCCAATAAGCCCAGTTGCACCAAAAATTGAAGCCGTCATGCTAGAAATTTATTTAAAGTTTTGAATTCGACTTATCAAATAATAGCTCGATTAAAAATCATTCTAACACAACAAAATTGGCTTTGTTTCTCAAAAGTCTTTTAATATGCCCAATCAAATCGAATTAATTTTTTGCTCATTTTATAAATAATTTATCTTTGCAATTTACATTTTTTCTATTCAAATTCAATGACAACTTAATTTGAGAAATTGGTGTCATTTCTCTAAAAATGAACAACCCAAACTATTTCTCCTAAAACAAAAACCCCACATCAAAAGACACTCTTTAAATACTTGAATTTTTCCTGAAAAAATTCTAAAACAAAAAAAATGGCAAGATTTTAGCTGTGAGATATTTAGATTCTACATTAACAATAAAATTGTTTTTTATAAATACACAACTACACTAAAAAGCTCCTTAATAATGTGTTTTCCGCCGAAACATATCAAGTTTTTGAGTACGATAATATTAATGCTGATTGCACTAAAATTATTTTCTCAAAAAGTAACCGTGCTGGATGAAAAATTCAGTTATTGCTCAATCAACGATAGGGTACTCAATCCAACTATCCCTAAAAATACCAAAACTGATATTGACAAAATTTTGGCACTCGACCAAAGGGCATTTATACCCAACAAAAACAAACAAGATATTAATTTTGGGTTTGACCAAAGGTATGCTTGGACTAAGTTTAAAATAAAAAACATAAATCCAAATAACAGGTATTATCTCATTTGTATTGAGCAATCTCGGGTAGATTCTGTGCAATTGTTTGTAGACAAAAACAAAGATTCTATAGAACCCAAAAAACCGATGGGTAGACACATAAAATACCTTGAACGTGTAGTGCCAGACCGTAACTATATTTACCCGATTATAATCCCCAAAAACAACACTTACACCTACTATTTGTACACAACCCGAAAATACGGTAGCCATGCCATTACTATAAAACTCAGAACCAGGGAATCGCAGATAGACTATAACAGTCGGTTTGACATTGGTGCAGGTGGTATGATATTTACTTTACTCTTTACTTCGTTTCTTGGTTTGATATTGTATGGCTTTATTCGTGAAAAAACATATTTATTTTATGCACAATATTGTTTTTTCACACTTTTGGTTTTGATTTCGGATGCTGGCTTTGTACATACTTATGTTAAAAATGAAGCCTTACAGGGTATTATCAATATCAGCACCACTATCTCCTTTTATTTTGCGGCTGCTTTGCATATTATTTTCACTTTGGAAATACTAAAAAGCAAATCGCATGACGCTGCTTGGTTTTATAATTTAGGCAAGATTTCATATTATATTTTTATTGTTTTTGCAATTTTACTTTTGCTTCCAATTCCTGACTTCATGAATAGTTTCATAGTCCGAATATCGTATTATGTGGTTTTTTTCATGGACATTTACATAGCTAGTGCTATAGTTTTAGGAATTAAAAGAAGACAAGAGTCGGCCTATTTTTATATGATTGGGTTTTTCTCTACTTTGTTTTTCATTACTATTCTTACTCTTTCAAATTTGGGCATTTTAGATACAGTAAACGGCAACAGCGACTTCTTTTATTTCATCCCATTGTTCGAAATTTTCATCATACTTGTGGGTTTATGTGTGCGTTTTGAAAGTATTCTGAAAGAACAATTGGCTTATCAAACTGATTTCAGAAAAGCCCAAGAACAAGTAATAAAGCTACAAGCAGAAGAGCAAAAAAATATTGCAACTGATCTTAAAGCACACGTTGAAGATTCTTTAGAGGGATTAAAATCCAAGTTTTTTGGTGAATTTCGGATCAATGATGTAAATGCTACACAAAAAATCATTGACAATTTGCAAAATATCACTAACAACATAATGCCTGTTGAGTCAGAAAACAAATCTCTCTGTGAAATGATAGATGCTATAAATGAACAATATAAATCTATTTCTAAAATAAATTTCATATTCGATTGTAACAAAAAATCATTTTCGCTCGACAGTGCGAAAGAAGTAGCAATTTGTAAAGTTTACAACGAATTGTTAAAAAATATCCATCAACATGCTGGAGCAAATGAAGTTACTACTAAATTGAACTTTCAAAAAAATTATTTGGAAATTGCCATTGAAGACGATGGCATACCGTTTTCACTACAAAAAACAGCTCCTACCGCAACTACAACAGGCATAAGAAATATTTATCTTAGGTTGAATTTTATTCAGGCTGATATTATATCTACTACAACCCAAAACGGAAACAAACTTAAAATAAATATTCCTTACCACGAAAACAACATTATTATCAGGCGACTGAGCGACAATATAGGATTAACAGTTTAAAATTTTATCCCTATTTCGAGTGCAAAAATTCTATTTTTGGTAGACAAATCGCTAAATGTCTTAGATGAATTTACACCAACTAAACCTCTTTGATAGTTGAACCCAAAAAACAAAGCATTGGAACCGCCAATCTCGTACTCAAGCCCTGCTCCTGCTAGCATAGCTATATCTGCATAGCCAAATACATTATTTTCACCTTGCTTTAGTTTGTAAATCTCTAAAGGATTAGCTTCATTTTCTAATGGGTTTTCTGCAATTTTAAAGTCTAAAATCCCCCCAAATTGAAGATAAAACCTTGAACGATTAAAAATTTCGCCCGTATACATTTTAGCAGTAAATGGCAATTGTAAGTATTGTAAGTTATAAAGTGAAGCACCTTTGTTCTGATAGGCCGACAATCCCGGTATTTTTGTGGCTTTAAAATCGTTGGGCAAAAAATAATCTACGCTCTTTACAGTATAGTAGACACCTGAAGCTAATGATATTTTAGATGTTAAAAAATACTCTAAAGTAGGCCCTAAACTTAGCCTAATATGATCTGCATTATTACGAAAACCTTTATAATCGCCCTCACCAACTATTTGGCTAGACGAAATCCCAGGTGCCAAACGAAAACCTACTCTAAAACCAGTACTGTTGTATCCCGAAAACTCTTGGAACGATTGCGAAAATAGATTTGTACTAATCAGTAGAATGATGAATGAAAATACTTTTTTCTTCATAATTTTGTATTTATTTCAAATTTAAAAAATGATAAAGCACAAATTTACTTTTGATATTACATTAAACATCCTTTTGCTAAGTTTATTTTTTTGTACTTCTTGTAAATATACTGACAACAAAGAAGATAGCATAAAAAAAATCGACGTAAACATTTCTATCACTCCGATGGATAGTTTATTATTTAATGCCAAAAATGCAAACGAAGTTTTATCCATTTTGACGCAACATAGCAGCGTTGTTGAAAATTACTTTAAAACATCACCTCAAAAGTTTCAGGAGTTGGCTCCAAAAGTTTTTTCACTTGTAAACAATCCTTCGCTGAAAGACTTTTACAAACAAAGTAAAGAAAAAACTTTTTTTGGAAATAATCAGCTTCGTACCGATTTTGAAGAAGCCTTCAGACATATTAAATATTACTATCCAAATTTCAAAGAACCAAAAATTTACACCTTTTTTACGGGTTTTGGCGGTGGCGGAATGATCCCCAATACCGACTTGTTTGTCTCTGATAGCGTGATTTTAGTAGGTTTAGACTATTTTATGGGTAAAAAAGCAAAGTATTTACCCGATGTGTTTGATTATCAGCTCAAACAACTGACCACACGCAGTATAGTACCCAAAGCGGTGATGTTTTTGTCACAAAAATACAATATGGTCAATCATGAAGACCGTACACTTTTGGCCGATATGGTTTACTTTGGTAAAAGTCTTGAGTTTGCCCAAACAATGTCGCCAAGTATTCCAGACAGCACCATTATAGGCTACACACATCAAGAAATGGAAGATACTCACAACTTCCAAGACGATGTATGGGCTTATTTTATAGATAATAAATTACTTTTTGCTACAGATGAACCAAAAAAAAGTAAAATGCTGGGTGCTAGACCAAACACTTCTGAAATAGGCACAACCTGCCCTGGTTCTGTAGGCAAATGGTTGGGCTGGCGTATCGTGAAAAAATATTTAAAAGAAAACAAAAAAGTGACGCTACAAGAACTCATGAAATCCAATGACGCAAACCAAATTTTGCAACTATCGCAATACAAAGGATTAATAGACGAAGAATAAAATATTTCAAATAGCAATAAATATAAACTTTATAAATAAATGGCAAAACGTGCAGCTGCCGCATTCCAAGAGGTTTCGGAAAAAGATAAAAAGAAAATAACTAAAGAAGGTATTCACAAAGCCTTAGAAATATTTAAGTTTATTTTACCTTATAAATGGACTTATATTTTAGGTTTCATTTTCTTGATATTGTCGCAAATCACCACCATGAGTATTCCTTTTCTTTTAGGAAAAATGGTACGCTCGCTGGTGCCTTCGCAAATGCAAACCTCGGCAGAAAGCATTGGAAACAACTCTTTATCCAATAATATTGCATTCCCTGAGTTGAGTTTCAATCAAATCACTGGTTTTATAATTTTGATACTGGTTTTGCAATCTATCTTTTCATTTTTTAGGGTGTATACCTTTAGTAGAGTTTCTGAACAGTCGGTGAGAGACCTTCGCCAAACGATGTACAGCAAAATATTGAGCCTGCCTATTACTTTTTTTGAACAAAACCGTGTTGGCGACCTGATGAGCCGCATGACTACAGACATATCACAATTGCAAGGAATACTCGCTACTACCGTTGCAGAACTATTCAGACAAGTTTTTACGCTACTTGGTGGTATTTTATTCATCGTAACTATTTCAGGAAAGCTAACATTATTTATGCTTTCAACATTTCCTTTTTTGGTAATTTTAGCTTTGTTTTTCGGAAAATATACCCGTAAAAACGCTCGTAAAATTCAAGATGAACTGGCAACTTCCAATACCATTGTGGAAGAAACACTTCAGTCTATACAAGTAGTAAAAGCTTTTACAAATGAAAATTTAGAAACCAAAAGGTATAACAGCTCTGTACAAAAAGTGGTAGACCTGTCATACAAAGTAACTATACTGAGGGGAGGTTTTATTTCGTTTGTTATTTTCATACTATTTGGTTCTATTGTTGGCATGGTTTGGTATGGTGGAAATATGGTTTTGAACAATGAAATCACTTTCGATAAGCTTTTCACATTTATCATTTACACCGCTTTTATTGGTGGTTCGGTAGGTGGACTTGGCGATATTTATGCCCAAATACAACGTACTATAGGTTCTTCAGAAAGAATACTTGATATACTCAACCAAAAAAGCGAAATAGACACCCAAGAAAAACAAAATGTATCGCCACAAAAAGTAAGCAAAGAAGGTTCTATTGAGATACAAAATATCAACTTTGCTTATCCTTCAAGACCCGAAATGCAAATTTTAAAAAACGTGTCAATGGATATTTCTACTGGAAAAAAAGTGGCTTTGGTGGGACATTCAGGTGCTGGAAAATCGACTATTGCACAACTTTTAATGCGTTTTTATGATTACGACAGTGGTTCTATTACTTTAAATGGCAAAAAAATACAAGATTATGATCTGCTCGCTTTAAGGAAACTTTTTGCAATAGTACCTCAAGAAGTCATGCTTTTTGGCGGAACTATTTATGAAAACATCAGTTACGGCAACCCAGACGCTAGCCACGAAGAAGTAGTATCAGCTGCTAAAAAAGCCAATGCTTTAGAGTTTATTGATACTTTTCCCGAAAAGTTTGAAACTATTGTTGGCGAAAGAGGCATTAAACTGTCGGGTGGGCAACGCCAAAGAATAGCCATAGCTAGAGCCATTCTCAAAGATCCCGCCATTTTGATTTTAGACGAAGCAACGAGTGCTTTAGACTCGGCTTCTGAAAAATTGGTACAAGATGCCTTAGAAACTTTAATGGAAAACCGCACTTCAATTATTATAGCACATAGACTTTCTACCATTAGAAATGTAGATAATATATATGTGCTAAAAGATGGAAAAGTTGCCGAACAAGGCAACCATGTAGAATTATTACTCAACGAAGACGGTATATATGCTAACTTAGTAAAACTACAACACGAAACAAGTTTAAGAAGCAACGAAGTTCAATTATAATGGAAGCCAAAAACAACGTTACACTAAAAGCTTATAAACTACGTCAAACAGACTGTAGGCAAGATGTATTGGATTTTTTTTCTGAATACGCACACGCTCTTTCGCATTCGGACATAGAAAATCATTTAAAAACTAAATACGATAGGGTAACACTTTATAGAACACTAAAGACTTTTTTGGATGCAGGACTTATCCATAAAGTACTCGACGACGAAGGAGGAAGCAAATACGCTCTTTGCAAAGAAGCTTGCCACGAACACGCACACGACCATCACCACGACCATGTGCATTTCAAATGTCAGCAATGTGGCTACACTAGTTGCTTAGAAGACATTGTAATTCCTGAAATAAAATTACCAATAGGTTTTAAAAAAATAGAGTCAAACCTATTGATTCAAGGAATTTGTAAATCATGTTTAGTCCTCTAAAAAATAAAAACCAATAAAGAGGCGTTCGAAAAAAGAAGTACTAAAAAAAAGAATGAAAATATTAGACAAATACATACTAAAAAAGTACCTCAGCACTTATATTTTTGCAGTATTGATAATCGTAACCATCATTATTGTAATAGATTATACAGAAAAAATAGACGACTTTCACACCAAAAAAGCCCCTAATCACGCTATCTTATTTGACTATTATCTTAATTTTATCCCCTATTGGGCAAATTATATCAGCCCATTGATGGTATTTATTTCTACCGTTTTTTTCACAGCAAATCTTGCCGTAAAAACCGAAATCATTGCTATTTTAAGTACAGGAGTTAGCTTTATCCGATTTTTAAAACCTTACTTTATTGGTTCCACCATCATAGGACTTTTTACTTTTTATGCTGTAGGCTGGATAATTCCTAAAGCAAACAAAACAAGAATTGCATTCGAACAAAAATATGTGGCAGGCGCCTACTCTTATAGCAACAGAAATGTACACATAAAAATAGATCCCGAAAACTATGTTTATATGGAAAGCTACGACAACTACATGAAAACTGGTTATAAATTCACGATAGAAAAAATCAAGAATAATCAACTGATTTCCAAACTCACTTCAGATAGAATTACGTGGGATTCTACTTCCAAAAAATGGAAGATAATGGATTATAGAATCAGAACTTTTGAAAATAATGTTCAAAAATTAAAATTTGGAACACAACTAGACACCGCTTTGAGCATTACCGCCAAAGATTTCGAAAGTAATTATCAATTGCAGGAAACATTTACCAATAACGAATTAGAAGATTATATAAAAAAAACCACGCTAAGAGGAGCTGACGGCGTAGAAATATATCTTATCGAAAAATACATGCGATACGCAACGCCATTTGGGATAGTTATACTTACCATCATTGGGGCAATAGTATCTGCCCGTAAGTCGAGAGGAGGAGTTGGTTTTCAGATAGCCCTAGGTTTTTTGTTAGCTTTTGTATACATCATCTTCTTTTTAATGAGCCGTGGAATAGCACAATCTGGCGGACTGAACCCCATGCTGGCAGTATGGTTGCCCAATATTGTTTTTGGCGGAATAGGTGCTTTGTTATATTTTACAGTTCCAAGGTAAAACAAAAAACAAAATGGACTTCAAACTAACTTCTGACTACAAACCAGCTGGAGACCAGCCATCGGCAATAGCCCAGCTTACCAAAGGAATACTCGAAGGAGAAGAGGCACAAACTCTCTTAGGTGTAACTGGCTCTGGTAAAACGTTTACCATTGCTAACGTTATTGCAAACGTGAACAAACCTACACTTATACTAAGTCATAACAAAACTTTAGCGGCTCAACTGTATGGCGAATTCAAACAATTTTTCCCCGAAAATGCCGTTGAATACTTTGTTTCATATTACGACTACTATCAGCCCGAAGCATTTATTGCCACTACCAACACTTATATTGAAAAAGACTTAAAAATCAACGATGAAATAGAAAAACTACGTTTAGCAAGCACCACTGCCCTAATGTCTGGCAGAAGAGATGTAATAGTAGTCGCCTCAGTATCTTGCATATACGGTATGGGAAACCCAGAAGAATACCGAAAGTCTATCATGAGAATAGCAGTTGGCGAAGAATATTCTCGGAACCAATTTTTATATAATCTAGTAGAAATACTGTACTCAAGAACCGAAATCGAGTTTGATAGAGGAACTTTCAGGGTAAAAGGAGACACCGTAGATGTGTACTTGGCATATGCTGACTTTGGATATAGATTTATATTCTTTGGTGACGAAATAGAAAGTATACATCGAATAGACCCACAAACAGGCAAAAAAATCACGGACGAAAAAATGGTAGCAATTTTCCCTGCTAATTTATTTGTGACAGGTCGTGACGTAATGTTGAATGCCATAAAGAACATTCAAGACGATTTAGTGGCTCAAATAAACTTTTTTACCAACGAAAAAAGAACTGAAGAAGCTGAAAGAATAAAACAACGTACTGAATTTGACCTAGAAATGATGCGAGAATTAGGCTATTGCTCAGGCATAGAAAATTACTCAAGATATTTCGACAACCGAAAACCAGGTCAAAGACCTTTCTGTTTATTAGATTTTTTTGATGATGATTTTTTGATGGTGATAGACGAAAGCCATGCTTCTATCCCGCAGATAAGAGCTATGTACGGTGGAGACAAGTCTAGAAAAATGAATTTGGTAGATTATGGTTTCAGACTGCCTTCAGCTATGGACAATAGACCGCTTACGTTTGAGGAATTTGAAAACCTTACCAAACAAAGTATTTTTGTATCAGCAACACCAGCTGCTTATGAACTAAACTTATCTGATGGCGTAGTGGTAGAGCAAATAATACGACCTACAGGACTGCTGGACCCCGTGATAGAAGTAAGACCGAGCCTCAACCAAATAGACGATTTATTAGAAGAAATGCATAAAGTAATCGGTCAAAAAGAAAGAGTACTCATCACTACTCTAACCAAAAGAATGGCAGAAGAACTTTCTAAATATCTAGAAAAAATAGGTATAAAATGTAGGTATATTCATTCAGAAGTAAAAACTTTAGACAGAGTTGAAATATTACGTGAACTACGATTAGGTGTGTTTGATGTACTTATAGGCGTAAATCTTTTAAGAGAAGGATTAGACTTACCAGAGGTATCTTTGGTAGCAATAATGGATGCCGACAAAGAAGGTTTCTTAAGAGACATCAGGTCTCTCATACAAACAATAGGAAGAGCTGCTCGAAACGACCGAGGCAAAGTACTCATGTATGCCGACAAAATTACAGAATCTATGAGAGTAGCTATTGACGAAACCAATAGACGAAGGGACAAACAAATAAGTTATAATCTAGCAAACGGAATTACGCCTAAAACAATACTTAAATCAAAAGAAGGAATATTACAACAAACTTCAGTGGCAGATGTGATGGGCAAATCACTCAAAAACAATTATTATACAGAGGATGAAAAAATCAATATTGCTGCAGACCCCGTAATGGCATACATGTCTAAAGATGAACTCACAAAACAAATAAACAATATTACTAAAGAAATGGAAAAAGCAGCCAAAGAACTAGACTTCATTTTAGCGGCAAAACTACGAGACACTATTACTGCGTTGAAACTAGCAAAAGACCAAAAGGTATAAAAAGCAAAATGGCATTTTTCAACGAAGAAAAATGCCTGAGCTATAAGTGAGAACTAAAAACTAACTACTAACAAATAATAAAAACTTAAACTAATAATCTAACTATTAAAGGATGTTGTAAATAAAATGAGTAGAAAAGGCTACTCTCCGTCTGTTACTGTAATGATAGATTTAATTTTATCATCTTCTGAATATATTTCCATAAACGAATCAGAATCACCCAATTGAACACTCATAGTCATCCATTTTGGATTAAATTCATCAACGTCTTTATTTTTAAAAGAAATTGGGAAAAGCTTTTTTGCTTTAGCAATATTATCACCTACTTTCAAGTCTAAGCTACTTACTGATAACTTATCTGAATTCAATTCAAAGCCTATAAAAGTATCGTTGATAACTAGCAATCTATCTTTACCATATACATATGTTTCGAAAAACTCACCTTGTTCTTTTATTTCATTTTCTTCTTTTACTACAGAGTCTGGTGTACCTAATTTTTCGATTAGCTTCCCGTGCTCACTTCCCATATAAATACCTGAAATAGCTAAAGAACCAAAATCAATAGAATCGTAAGTCCCGTCTGTTTTAAGATTGCTTTTAAAAGAACTTAATATTAGGAACAAAAACGATACTATTATTACAATTGTTGTGTATGTAAATTTTTTCATAAAAACGCATATTATTGGATTATACTTTGTGATTCAAAAGCGCAGAACAACCCTTCTGAATCACATGAAAACAAGCAATTAACGTGCCAATAATACTTATCTTTCAAATAACATTCGTTGTCCATTTACGCCAAAATGAAAGCTTCCGTTCTCATATGCCAAATGACCTGATACAAAAGTATGCGTTACAGAAGAATTGAGCGTATTTCCTTCCAGCGGTGACCAGCCACATTGATAAAAAATATTTTCTTTTGTAACTTTTGTTTTTTTATTTAAATCAACCAACACCAAATCTGCCCAATAACCTTCTCTGATATACCCTCTCTGGCTAATCTGAAAACACTCAGCTACCGAATGTGACATTTTCTCTACAATTTTTTCTAAACTTATTTTGCCTTCTTTATAAAACTCCAACATCAATTGCAAGGGATGTTGTACCAAAGGCAAGCCCGATGGTGCTGACCAATAATCTTGCTGTTTTTCAGCCCAAGTATGTGGTGCATGGTCTGTAGCAATTACATCTATTTTATCGTCAAGCAATGCTTTCAAAAGCTGTTGTTTATGTCCATCTGCTTTTATAGCTGGGTTGCATTTTATTTGATTTCCTAAACTTTCATAATCTGATGCGTCAAACCATAAATGATGCACACAAACCTCAGAAGTAACAAGCTTATTTTTGGTTGATAATATTGAGGTATTATCAAAAAGCTCGCACTCTTCACCTGTAGTGATATGTAAAACATGTAACCTTGTTTGGTACTTTTTTGCCAAAGCAATAGCCATAGATGACGAAAGATAACATGCTTCCTCATTGCGTATTTGAGGATGAATGTTGGCTGGCGCTATTTCTCCTTGATATTTATTTTTAAAAACCTCTAAATTTGCTTTTACGGTTGCCTCATCTTCGCAATGTGTAGCAATTAGCATAGGGCATTTAGAAAATATATTGGTAAGTGTTTGTTCATTGTCTACCAACATATTACCTGTAGAAGAACCCATAAATACCTTCACACCACATACTTCTTTGCTGTTGGTTTTCAGTACTTCTTCTATATTGTCATTAGATGCACCCATATAAAAAGAATAATTTGCCAAAGAAGTTTCACTTGCAATTGCGTATTTATCAGCTAACAATTCTTGTGTAAGAGCATTAGGAACAGTATTTGGCATTTCCATAAATGAGGTCACACCGCCTGCCACAGCTGCTTTTGCTTCAGACCCGATGGTGGCTTTATGAGTAAGCCCAGGTTCTCTAAAGTGTACTTGATCATCGATGACACCGGGCAATAGATATTGACCTTGAGCGTCAATTATTTTACTTACATTTTCTTTAGAAAGGTTATTTCCTATTTTTTCAATTTTACCGTTTTTTATCAAAACATCTTGCGTTTTGATGCTTCCTTCGTTTACTAATTGTGCGTTACAAATGAGTATATTTTCCATTTTAGACCCTAGATTTACAAAAAATACGAGCTAGTCGCCTAATTCGTATTTTTGAATGAATGTTATTTGTGTGAACTATTTTATATCTATTACTTTAAATTCAGTTCTTCTGTTTAACTGATGTTCTTCTTCTGAACAGTTTATTCCGTCGGCACATTTGTTTACAAGCTGACTTTCGCCGTATCCTTTGGCTATAATTCTGGCTGGAGATATTCCTTTAGAAATTATATATTTCACTGCAGATTCTGCTCTGCGTTGAGATAAATTTTTATTGTAAACAGCTGTAGCTCTACAGTCTGTATGTGAGCCTAACTCTAATTTTATGGTTGGATTATCTACCAACACTTGTACTATTCTGTCTAGCTCATTAGATGCATCTGAGCGAATATCAGATTTATCTAGGTTATAATATATGGGTGCTATATTGAAAAGTTTGGTAATTTCTTTGCCGATACTTGGTTTGTCCAAAAGTATATTTGCATAAAAAACAGTATCTGTACTGGCTTTTTTGAGCAATTGCAATGGGATGCTTTTACCTACCATAGTAAA
>JAGNSI010000197.1 GCA_017988135.1 Pseudarcicella sp. | reverse complement strand
CTAGTCCTTTTGTGCTTTTTTTAGGAAGAATAAATGAGAAAAAAGGAATTAGACTTTTGTTGTCGGCTTTTTTACGTATTTCTAAACAAAATAAATTTGTTAAATTGGTTATTGCTGGTCCAGATGACGGATTTTTGAGTGAAATGATGCAATTTATAAATCAAAATAATCTAAACGAAAGAATTATTTATACGGGCATGCTATCGGGAAATCTAAAAGAGGCGGTTTTGTCTGATGCCAATGTGTTTGTGTTACCGTCATATTCAGAAGGTTTTTCAATTGCTGCATTAGAAGCTTTATATGCAGGTGTTCCCTGTTGTTTTTCTGATAATATTGGTTTTTCAGAAGTGGTTTCTAAGGAAAAAGCTGGTATTATTGCTCAAATGAACGAAGTTGATTTAAGTGATAAGTTATTGTGGATGCTTGAAAATGAAAATGCTTGCAAAGCTATGGCTAAAAGAGGCGTAGAATTGGTGAAAGATTACTATGATATAGAAATAATAGGGGAGCGGTTTTTGGATGAATACAGCCAAATTTAAATATGAAAAATTATATACAATCAGATTTATCTACCTTTGATAATAGTCATTACAAACCAGGAAGTTTTGTAAAAAGAACAGCATGGTTCATTGTAAATGCTTTATTTATTGATTCGAGCTTGCCAATTCCTATTTTTATTAAAAAAAATATTTTGTGCCTTTTCGGGGCTAAAATTGGTAAAGGATTTATTATTAAACCTAATGTCAATATAAAATATCCTTGGTTTCTAACTGTTGGCGACAATGTTTGGATTGGCGAAAATGTATGGATTGATAATTTGGTTATGGTTGTGATTGGAAACAATGTTTGCCTTTCTCAAAAAGCTTTTTTATTGACTGGAAATCATGATTATTCGATTTCAAATTTTGAATTAACAGCCAAAGAAATACTTTTAGAAGATGGCGTTTGGATTGGAGCAGGTTCTGTAGTGTGCCCAGGCGTTATTTGTAAAAGCCATTCTGTATTGGCGGTAGCTTCTGTTGCTACTAAATCCTTAGATTCTTATGCGGTTTATCAAGGAAATCCAGCTGTAAAAGTGCGTGAAAGGGTTATCTTAAAGTGATTTTTAGATTATTCGTATCTGAGAGATTCTATTGGATCTAATCTTGAAGCTTTGTTTGCAGGAATAATGCCTGATAAAATACCCACTACGATGGATATAAAAATGGCTAAATTTATCCAAACCCATGGCATAATAAATTTTGATTCACCCTCACTTACCATATTGGCTATCAAGTTTCCTACCGGAATAGCTATTGTTATGCCAGCTAAACACCCCAAAATACAGATGATAATTGACTCTGTTAGAAATTGGTAGCGAATAGTTTTTGGAGTTGCTCCTAATGATTTTCGTATTCCTATTTCCCTTGTACGTTCTGTTACGGAAACCATCATGATGTTCATAAGTGCCAATGAAGCTCCCAGTAAAGTGATTAGACTTATAAAAATACCTGCAATTTTTAATGTCATGGTAAGTCCGTCTAGTTTTTTTTCCATGGAGTCTGACATTTCTACGGTGAAAGAACTAAGGTCTTTAGGTTGGTCTTTTCTTATTGCTCGCATAATAATTTCTGCTTCCCCTAAGTTTTTCTTTATGTCTTTTATGTTTTGTACCGTACTAGTAATATCGTAGCTTAATCGTTTTTGAGTGTTTAATTTTCGACCGCTTTCTAAAGGGATGAAAATATTTTTGTTGTTGTGACCGCCAGATAGGCTCCCTTTTTTGGTTAAAGTGCCTATTATTTTAAAAGGTTTTCCGTAGATGTAAACATGATTTCCAATTGGGTTTATCTTGTTTTTGAAAAGTTGGTCTATTATTTCGTTGCCTAATATACATACTGGAGTACCATTGTTGATTTCTTGATTGTTAAAACCTCGACCCAAGTGCAAGGTAAATCCTTTTACTTGCATAAAGTTTTCGTCAATGGCTAATATTCTCGAGTTGGGATTTGTTTTTTCGGATTCATACTTGACCACAGCATCAAAATCAATATTGGTTTTTATGGTAACTAATATAGATTTATTCATTTTTTCTTTGTACAATTTTGCTTGATGAAAGCTAATATCAGGGTATTTTTTTTCTATATTTCCATTTATAATACTTCTGTTTATTTGGCGGTTTCTGATGTCGAACGAATTTGACCCTAGTCCAGCAAAGCTTTCTTGTACAGTGTTTTTTATACCATCAACAGCCGTTAAAATACCTACCAACGATATGATTCCTATGGCTATTATCATAGAAGTCAGTATAGTTCTTAGTCTGTTTGCTTTAGACGAACGTATTGCTTCTTTGATGTTTTCTGTGAAATTCATATCTCAATTGGCTTTTATAATAATCTTACTACCATAATGCCAGTTTGTGCTGGTTTGCTGGCTAAATATTCTGCCAATGGTTTTTCTGTAACCATTACTCTTTTATGCTCAGATGATGCGTGTAGCAGATATATTCTTTTGTTCATTTTTATAGCAAATCCTTGGTGCGAAATGTCTAGCCCGTCAATATTTGAAGTAATGGCTATAATGTCTCCATTGTGTATTTTATTTTCAATGTTTTTGATTTTTGATTTAGGTATATAGCTCATCGTTTGGCTATTTAGGTATTCTTCTCTTTGTTTGATGATATTTTGAGTGTTTTGGCTTTTGGCTTGAGGGTAATCTCGCCAGTGAGAAGACATGTAATGTATGTTTTTTTTATATTCTTGTCCGCCTATACTCAAGGTTACATCTTGTAGTAATCCATCTTCTGTGTGCGTGCGTATCCAGTCGCTAAAGTAGTGAATACGAGATTCGTATCCTTTGATTTTATTGTCGTGATAGCGAAGTTTTTGCAAAAATACTTTCATTTTTTCAAACGAAAGTTGATTTTTTCTATAAGAAATTCCCATTGCAATACAACTTTCAACAAAGGTTGCACAGTCGAATTCTCTAAGGTTGATAACTAGCTTTTCTTCGCTATTTATCTCTAATGTATGTGCTTTGTAGGGTCTATTTAAAAAACTTTTAGAAATATTTAAAGTAAATTCGTCTATGTTTTCTCCTTGAGCTTTTTTTATTTTTTTGTTATAAATTTCTTGGTCACTTTCTATGCTTTGAAAAGACGCCAAGCTTATCAATAATATAAAACAACTGAGTAATTTTTGTGAAGTGTTAAATTTAAACATATTTATTGTTGCTTGATTTTGGTTATGTTAATTTGTAGTTTTAATACTGTTTAATCCACCATTTAAATGGAAAAAATC
This sequence comes from Pseudarcicella sp., assembly GCA_017988135.1. Lineage (GTDB taxonomy): Bacteria > Bacteroidota > Bacteroidia > Cytophagales > Spirosomataceae > JAGNSI01. The sequence continues at coordinate 491 of JAGNSI010000197.1, read as the reverse complement.
TCCTTTTATTTTGTTTTTGAGTAAGTTTTTAATGACACTTTCACTTCTGTTTCCACTTTGACAATAAAAAATTATTGGGTCTGAAGTTAAGTTTATCAAGTTGGTATTATTGTCTAAAACTTGTGATGGAATATTTTCGCCTCCAATATTTTCAACTAAATGTTCTTGTTTTTCTCTAACATCAATAAGTTGGAATTTTTTATTTTGTTTTTGCCAGCTTAAAATTGTTTCATACTGAATAGATTGAACTGTTTCTTTAGGGATTTCTCCACAAAATACTTCATAATCTATCAATCTTGTGATGGCTTTGTTTGTAGGTATAGTTCTGAATTTCAATGTATTAAAACTCATTGTAAGCATATCTATGAGTAATAATTTTCCGCTAAGAATATCGCCTAGTTGAAGTATAACTTTTATGGTTTCTGCGGCTTGCAATGTTCCTAAAATCCCAGCTATTGCACCTATTACGCCTATTTCGCTGCAATTCTGGG
>JAGNSI010000077.1 GCA_017988135.1 Pseudarcicella sp. | reverse complement strand
AGCTATAGTTTTTAGCAAATTGGCAGATAAAAATACACCTAAAGTGTTTTGAAGAAATTTTTTTCTGTTCATTTTAAATTTGTTCAATGTGTTGATTAATAGTTATTTGCAAAACTTCGTTTAAGTCGCCTTTATGTTTAGCAATGTAGCTCTTTTCGTTTTTAGTAATAGTGCATGCCTCGTAAATTGGGTCGTGACAAAACACTAAAATCCAGTTTTCTACTAAAGCTTTTTGCAATAAAATTTCTTTTTCTTGCATGGTTTGTAGTGGACGCATATCGTAGCTCATTACATAAGAAACGGGAATATGTGCCGTAGATGGAAGCGTATCGGTTATAAATAAAATTTGCTGACCATCGAGCTGTATCATGGGCATTATCATTTTTTCGGTATGCCCATCAGCAAACAAACAATGGATGTTGTTGAAAGGATTTTTGGGTTGCTGGTCAATAAAATACAGCTGATTTTGTTCTTTTATGGGCGAAATGTTTTCTGAGAAAAATGTAGCTTTTTCTCTAGGATTGGCATTTACAGCCCACTCATAATGAGCAGAATGTGACCAATATTTAGCGTTAGGAAAAGTAGTTTGATAACCAGTTTGATCGGCATTCCATTCTACTGCACCACCACAATGGTCAAAATGTAAATGTGTTAGGATTACATCTGTGATATCTTCTTTTTTGAAACCTTTTTGAGCCAAAGATTGTATTAAATCTCCTTCGCCATGTCTGTAATAATAGCCTTGCCACTTTAAGTTTTGTTTGTTGCCCATCCCGCAATCAATAAGAATCAATTGTTCGCCGTCTTCCACCAGTAAGCATCTCATTTTCCAGCTACACAGGTTGTTTTCGTCGGCTGGGTTTAGTTTGTTCCAAAAAGTTTTAGGTACAACGCCAAACATTGCCCCCCCGTCTAGTTTAAAATTACCTGCATCTATTATATGTACCTTCATATTGATTCTTTAGTCTTCAAAAATAAAATTATTTCAATACTTCTATCCAGCCTTTATAGTTTTTGCTGGTATATTTTATGTTGTATAAATATGTTCCTATGGGTGTATTGTTGGGTTCCCATTTGAAATCTCTATCCTTACTACTGAAAATTTCTTGCCCCCACCTTGTAAATATTTTTATGTAGCTAAATTTTTCTTGGCAATTATCAGCTGGCAAGTCATTTATAAAAAAAGCATCATTTATGTTATCATTATTGGGCGAAATTACATTTGGCGGATTAAGCTTGAATTCGCTTTTGATATTTTTTAAAAGCACATTTATGCTCAAGGTGTCATATTTGTTGGTACTACAAGAATGGTCGTCAATGATAAACTTAAAATCAAACATTCTTTCATTTTTGCCATTCAGATTTTGACAGTTTGGAGTCCAATCGAAGTTCGAATTGATGTTTTCAAAACCTTCTTTATTCTGCCATTTTATTGATTCTTTGCTGAAATTAATATTTTTTTCTTCTAAATATAGTTTTAAGAAATCTTTGTCATTGTCTTTTCCTGTAATGTCAAAATTTATTGGCGTTAATTGTTTTTCGTCTATCAATATTTCAAAATTTTGTGTCTTGCTATTGGTAGATAATTTAGGCTGTGAATTGGGTTTGGCTAATGTATTTAAAGTTATAGATTGTTGGTATTTGATATTTTTTTCACAGTGTCTTTCAGTTAAGCTCAAGTCTATGATATATGGCTCAGGTCTGATGTCTTCACATCCAACGATCCATTCAAAAGGGCTTTCTATATTTCCATTTCCACTTTTGGCGTTGTAATTTATTCCAAGTTTGCTTATATCAAAGCCCCGACCAGTAGCTTTGAAAGTAAGTAAATCATTGTCTTTGTCGGTAGCTTTGCTTACAAACCTTAAAGTGTCTTTTCCATATATTTCAATACTGGAGTTTACTAAGCCGGTATTAAAAATAGCAGCCAAGTTGGGAGTACCTACAATGTCTACTTTCAGTCGGGTTCTTTGAGTATTTACGGGGCATCCGTTGTCCGTAACCAAAACATCAAAAACCAATTCTTTGTTGTCGGTAGTAGCTACGCATTCTTCAAAACAAACTTCAGCTTTCAGCGTGTCTTTCCCGCCTTTTATAGTGCCACTTGCTGAACTAATCTTGTATTTTGAGCTCAAAAAATTTACAGGATTTATGCTTACGTTTATATTTTGTCCAGAATCTGCATCGGCAATATAAAACTGAATACATCTCTTATTGCTAGCATTTAAAATGATAGTTTTAGAAAGATCAAGAAACGTATTTGAGCCAAGTTCTTTTATTTTAGTTTGCGGAGGGGCATTTTTAGGGCATTCTATTACTTTATATTGATACTCTCGAAAAACCGTTCCTATTTTTTTGCCGTTTCTGTATTCATCTACTTTTATACTAAAAACATATAAACCCTTCGCATTTGCCTGAACACTCAAAATGCCTGTTTCAGGATTGATATTCAATGGTCTATTTCCTAAAATACTGTTATTTTCATTGAAACCTTGAGCCCAAGTTACTTTAGGATAATTACTGCTTCCAGTTAGTGCTTTTCTGGGATTGTCGGTACTCGAAAAACCATTTAAAGGCGTTTGCATACTATACACAAGGCTGTCGCCATCTATATCTTTTGCACTAAAATCTATTTCAGTAAACTCGTTGATACAAATAAAATCACCATCTAAAGCATTAAAGGTCGGAGAAGAATTGTTAATTAAATTGTTGTTTGAAACTAAAGGAGGAAATTCTAAATAAAAAACAGTTCCAGCGGCATCGGGAGAAACAATATTCGTAATTATTTTGTTTCTACAGCATCTTTCCCAAACTATATAATACCCTTGTGAATCATTGAAATTTTGTGCTTCTAAGATTATATTTTCACTATATTCGATTAGCTTAGTACTCAAGCCAATACTTTGGTTGCAAAGTGGATTTGGATATTTTAGATTATTTTCACTGGTTTTGGGTAAATTTACAAACCCCATCAAATTGTTATCTCTTTTTCTAAAAAAACCTAGCGTAACCATTTCATCATTTGCGTTGCTGTTGCCATTTAGTGCATCAAAATACAAATTCAACTTTAAGGTATGCGTTGCACCCGAAACGGTAGTTTTTTGCAAACTTATTTCTCCACCTACTATGTGAGTTGAAAAACCATCTAAAGAGACTAGGTTTAAAATTACAAAGACAATTAAATTTATAATTTTTTTCATGTTTTTTTAAAGCAATTGTCACTAAAATGGATTTTTTTAAAACAAAAACAGTTAAATTTAAGTATAAAATGAAAGACAATTGTTAATTAATAGATTTCATTATCAACTATATATTAAAGATTATTCAAAAGTAAATTTTTATATACAATTTTGAAAGTATATTTTATCAAAATGTCGAACAACTAGCATTAAATCACATGATTTTGCTAGAAAAATGACATTTAAGGTCAAAGTACCAAAAATAGATAATTTAATATATTTAATTTTAAAAATAAATGTAACAGCTTATAAATATAACTATTCTAAGATTTTTTTTTACAAAAATTTGATTTTTTATATTTCAGTAGAATATTTGGTAAACTACTATTTATTCCAAAGAAATTTTTGTATATCTTTGTATTCTGTAATGAATTGCTATGTTTGGAGACTTAATACCTAAATATTCTTTTGTTTATAAATATTTCATTTAGGCTCTACACAAAACTTTTGTACAATTAACACAATAAAAAAAAATATTTCCATGACAAACGACAACCAAGGACTTTACCGCAAAGAGTTTGAACATGATGCTTGTGGTATCGGATTCGTAGCAAACATGAAAGGTCGCAAATCGCACAAAGTAGTTGCAGATGCGATACAAATGCTTATACGAATGGATCACCGTGGAGCTTGTGGTTGCGATCCTAATTCAGGCGATGGTGCAGGTATATTAGTGCAAATTCCACATGAATTTCTTTTGGAAGAATGCAATAAACTAGGCATAAACTTACCATCAGCTTTTCATTATGGCGTCGGTATGACTTTCTTTCCTAAAAACGAAAGCATACGTCAGGAATGCAAAGAAATAATACAAAGAAAAGCTAATAAAATTGGCTTAGAAATCATAGGTTACCGTATTGTGCCTGTAGATAATTCAGATATTCAAGGTGCAGACTCAGGAAACACAGAGCCCCAAATGGAGCAAATGTTTATCCAGAGACCAGCAAATATGGATGAAGCTACTTTTGAAAGAAAATTATACGTATTCAGACAATATGCTTCACGCATAATCAACGAAACAGTAGCTGGCGTAGAAAATAAATTTTATTTCACTTCAGTTTCTGCTCGCACTATTATATATAAAGGCATGCTTACTACCATGCAAGTGCCTGCATATTTCAACGACTTACAAAGAGAAGAGTTTACTTCAGCATTAGCTATTGTACACTCTAGATTCTCAACCAATACATTTCCAGAGTGGAAATTGGCACAGCCATTTAGATACATTGCCCATAACGGTGAAATAAACACTGTTAAAGGAAATGCATCATGGATGCAAGCACAGTCAGCGCTTTTCAAATCTTCTAATTTTACACAAGAAGAAATGGAAATGATATTGCCAATCTGCGAATCTGGTCAATCAGATTCAGCAATTTTGGACAATGCCATAGAAATGCTTTATATGGGAGGACGCTCATTACCACATGTAATGATGATGCTTGTTCCCGAAGCATGGGATGGGAACGAACAAATGGAAGACTATAAAAAAGACTTCTACGAATACCATGCAGCTATGATGGAGCCTTGGGACGGTCCAGCTTCAATATCATTCACCGACGGTAAAATGATAGGTGCTACACTAGACAGAAATGGTTTGCGTCCGTCAAGATACTGGGTTACAAACGACGATTTTGTGATTATGGCATCAGAAGCGGGTGTTTTAGACATAGATCCAGCTACAGTTATCAAAAAAGGAAGATTACAGCCTGGTAAAATGTTTGTTGTAGACATGGAGCAAGGTAGAATAATACCTGACGAAGAGCTTAAAGCAGATATTTGCCAACGCCAGCCTTATGGCGAATGGCTCAAAGCAAATAAAATTAAAGTAGAAGAATTACCAGAAGCAGGTTCGGAATACAGACAACCATTCGAAAAAGAATTATTGGCTCGCCAACAAGTATTTGGTTTTACTACAGAAGACTTGAGAATAATACTTTCTCAAATGGCAGAAACTGGTAAGGAAGCATTGGGCTCTATGGGTGTAGATACACCACTAGCTATACTTTCAGACCAAGCTCAACATTTATCTTCTTACTTTAAGCAATTGTTTGCTCAAGTAACCAATCCACCGATAGATTCTATCAGAGAACGTACAGTAATGTCGTTGTTGTCTGATATAGGTGGAATGAAAAATCTTCTTGAGGAATCGCCAGAGCATTGTCGCCAAATAGAAATTACTCAGCCAGTTCTTACAAACGCTGAAACAGAAAAAATTCGTTGGATAGACCACAAGAATTTTCAAACAAAGTCTATACACACTACTTTTAGAACTACTGGCGAACCAGGACAACTAAAAAGAGCTTTAGATAGAATTTGTCAATACACAGAAGATGCAGTAAACGACGGTTACTCTATTATATTATTGACCGATAGAGGCATAGATTCATCTCATGCACCTATACCATCTTTGTTGGCAACTGCAGCTGTGCATCACCATTTAATAAGAAAAGGTAAAAGAGCTCAAGTGGGCATTATTGTAGAAGCGGGAGATGTTTGGGAAACACATCACTTTGCAACTTTGATAGGCTTTGGAGCTTCAGCCGTAAATCCATACATGGCTTTCGAAACCTTAAAAGGAATGAAAGATAAAAGCATGCTTTCTGGAGCTTATGAATACGAAAAATTAGAAAAAAATTACATAAAAGCTGTTTGTGGTGAATTGTTGAAAATTTTCTCAAAAATGGGAATCTCAACACTTCAATCTTATCAAGGAGCACAAATATTCGAAATAGTTGGCTTGTCAAAAGATGTAGTAAATACATATTTTACAGGAGCAATTTCAAGAATAAACGGAATAGATTTAGAAGGAATAGCCAAGGAAGCTTTAATTAAACACCAAAATGGATTTCCAGAAGTACAAATAGCCAATCCTAAATTAGAAGTAGGAGGTTTTTATCAATGGAAACAAAGAGGAGAAGTTCACTTGTTTAATCCTGAAACTATTCATCTTCTTCAACAATCTACCAAGAATAACAACTACGCACAGTTTAAGAAATATTCAAAATTGATAGATAATCAATCTGAAAAAGCTTTGACTTTACGTGGATTGATGAAGTTTAAAAAAGGAACTCCAATTTCTATTGATGAAGTAGAACCTGTAGAAAATATCTTTAAAAGATTTGCAACTGGTGCGATGTCTTTTGGTTCTATTTCTTACGAAGCACACACTACATTGGCAATTGCCATGAACCGTATCGGAGGAAAATCAAACTCTGGCGAAGGTGGTGAAGATCCAATAAGATTCGACAAATTAGCTAATGGAGATTCGATGAATTCTTCTATTAAGCAAGTTGCTTCAGGTAGATTTGGTGTAACTTCTCATTATTTGACCAATGCCAACGAGTTACAGATAAAATTAGCACAAGGTGCCAAGCCAGGAGAAGGAGGGCAGTTGCCAGGTTTTAAAGTAGACGATTGGATAGGTAAAACCCGTCATTCAACGCCAGGAGTAGGTTTGATCTCACCACCACCTCACCATGATATTTATTCAATAGAAGATTTAGCTCAGTTAATATTTGACTTGAAAAATGCAAATAGACAAGCTAGAATTTCGGTTAAATTGGTATCTGAAGCAGGCGTTGGTACTATTGCAGCTGGTGTTGCAAAAGCTCATGCAGATCATATTTTGATAGCCGGTCACGACGGAGGTACAGGTGCATCGCCACTTTCTTCAATACGTCATGCAGGTTTGCCTTGGGAGCTTGGTTTAGCAGAAACACATCAAACTTTAGTTCGTAATAAACTTAGAGGTAGAGTTACAGTACAAACAGACGGACAAATTAGAACAGGTAAAGATTTGGCTATCGCAGCTTTACTTGGAGCAGAAGAGTTTGGAGTAGCTACTGCAGCATTAGTAGTTGCAGGTTGTATAATGATGAGAAAATGTCATTTGAATACATGTCCAGTTGGTGTGGCTACTCAAAATCCTGAGTTAAGAGCTTTATTTACAGGAGATCCACAACATGTAGTAAACATGTTTACTTTCTTAGCTGAAGAACTAAGAGAAATAATGGCAGAGCTAGGTTTCAGAACAGTAAATGAAATGGTAGGTCAGTCAGATAGAATTGAAATGCGTGACAGTATAGAGCACTGGAAATACAATCAGTTAGATTTTTCAGGAATACTTTACAAACAACCTACTACTTTAGATGTAGCATTGTACAAGCAAGAAGATCAAGACCATGGTTTGGATGTACAATTAGATTGGACGTTAATAGAAAAAGCTCAAAGTGCAATCAACAACCAAGAAAAAGTATATGGTGAATTTGATGTAATCAATGTAAACCGTACTATTGGTACTATGCTTTCTAATGAAGTAAGTAAAAAGTATGGTGCTAAAGGATTGCCAAACGGAACTATTCATTATAAATTCAATGGTACAGCTGGTCAATCATTTGGTGCATTTTCAGTGAATGGATTGAAACTTGAGTTGGAAGGAGATGCTAATGATTATATCGGAAAAGGACTTTGCGGTGCAGAATTGATAGTTTATCCAAGTAAAAAAGCAACTTTTAATCCATCAGAAAATTCTATTGTGGGTAATGTTTCATTCTATGGAGCTACATCAGGCGAAGCTTATCTAAGAGGAATGGCAGGTGAAAGATTCTGTGTAAGAAACTCTGGAGCAAAAGTAGTTGTAGAAGGAATTGGAGACCATGGTTGTGAATACATGACAGGAGGTTTGGCTATTATATTGGGCGAAACGGGTAGGAATTTTGGTGCAGGTATGTCTGGTGGAGTAGCTTATATCTATGACACAAAAAACAACTTTGCTCAAAAGCTAAACAAAGAAATGGTCGAAATAGAAGAATTGACCATTGAAGACAAAGGAATATTGAAAATGTATATTCAAAAACATTTTGACAATACCCATTCTGATATTGCAAAAGATATTTTAAATGATTTTGAAAATAAAATTACTTCGATAAGAAAAGTAATGCCTCAAGATTTCAAAAAAGCTTTAGCCAATAGAAATGTATCTTTTGAAGAAGTTTTGAAAGATAAAAATATTGTTTATAAAGATATTCAAATAGAGCTTGTGCATTAATTTTGAAATCAAGCTTTAGTTTAAATTGGTTTCTATTTTTAAAAAACCATATTTAGTTAAAAAATATACAACAAAAAATAATCCGTTTATAAAATGGGAAAACCAACAGGATTTTTAGAAGTTACAAGAGAAACACCTAAAAAAAGACCAGTAGATCAACGAGTAAACGACTATAAAGAAATAGATATAGACTTGGGAGCCGAGCAAGTGCAAGGTCAAGCAAGTAGATGTATGGACTGTGGTACGCCATTTTGCCATAGCGGATGCCCACTTGGAAACATTATTCCAGAATTTAATGATGCTGTTTACGAGCAAAATTGGGCTTATGCTTACGAAATATTAGCGAGTACCAATAATTTCCCTGAATTTACAGGTAGAATATGCCCAGCACCATGCGAGTCAGCATGTGTATTGGGTATCAATAAGCCACCAGTTGCTATTGAATATATAGAGAAATCTATCATTGAATACGCATTTGGTAATGATTTAGTAAAACCAATAGTGCCGAGTAAAAGAACTGGTAAAACAGTTGCAATTATTGGTTCTGGCCCAGCAGGTTTAGCAGCAGCAGCTCAGTTGAATAAAGCTGGTCACACTGTTACGGTGCATGAAAGAGCAGATCAAATTGGTGGTCTTTTAACATACGGAATACCAGATTTTAAATTAGAAAAATGGGTTGTACAACGTAGAGTACAAGTTTTAAAAGAAGAAGGTATTACTTTTATAACCAATTCTAATGTTGGGGTAGATATCAAAGCCAATGCATTATTAGATTCTTATGATTTAATTATGCTAGCTGGTGGGTCTACAGTTCCAAGAACCTTACCTATTCCTGGTTCTGACTTAAAAGGAATTTATCCAGCTATGGAGTTTTTGTCTCAACAAAACAAAAGAAATGCTGGTATAGAAGTGAAATACAACCATGCAGGAAATGAAGTAACTGTAGGAGAGTTGTTTGCTACTGGCAAAGATGTGGTAGTGATAGGAGGTGGCGATACAGGGTCTGACTGCGTGGGTACATCAAACCGTCACAAAGCAAATAGTATTACGCAAGTTGAAGTGATGCCTATGCCTCCTAAAGAGCGTGCTACTTCTACACCTTGGCCCAATTGGCCAATGATGTTAAGAACATCAACTTCTCATGATGAAGGTGCAGATAGACATTGGTCAATAGCTGTTAAAGAATTTGTAGGAGACGCTAATGGTCATTTGAAAGGTATTAAAATAGCAGATATTGCATTAGAAGTAAAAGATGGTAAGGCTGTACAAGTAACTAGCAACGATAGAGAAATTCCTTGCCAATTAGCACTTATAGCTGCAGGATTTTTGCATCCTCAAAAAGAAGGTTTACTAGCACAACTAGAAGAAAATGGTATAACCTTTGACGAAAGAGGTAACGTGAGTGCAAAAGACTATCAAACTGCTATTCCAAATGTATTTGTAGCAGGAGATATGAGAAGAGGGCAGTCATTGGTAGTATGGGCTATTTCGGAAGGAAGAGAAGCTGCAAGAGCAGCTGATATTTATCTAATGGGTTCTTCGCAACTTGAAGCTAAAGTGAAGTCTATTTTTGAGATTTCTGCTTAGATTTTTTAATAATTTTTTTGTTCAGTTAATGTATTGAACATCAGTAAAATATCGTTCAGTTTGCAAATTTATTCGAAAAAAAGTAATTTTTTTCTTCAAAAAAGTTTTTTCTAAGAAAAAAAACAACTACATTTGTGAACCAAAACGAAATAACACAACAAAAGAGTTGTTAAGATTTTGGAGAGTTGACTGAGAGGCCGAAAGTAGCCGTTTGCTAAACTGCCGTACCTCATAAGGGTACCGAGGGTTCGAATCCCTCACTCTCCGCATTAACTGATTAATTATTTTCGGGATGTAGCGTAGCCCGGTATCGCGCTTGGTTTGGGACCAAGAGGTCGCAGGTTCGAATCCTGCCATCCCGACAGACAGTTATTAGATATTTTTCTAATAACTGTTTTTTTTGAAAGGTTCCATAGCTCAGCTGGATAGAGCAACTGCCTTCTAAGCAGTAGGTCTCAGGTTCGAATCCTGATGGAATCACAATCAACAACTATCTTTTATTAGGTAGTTGTTTTTTTTTGCTATTTTTTTTAGAAAATATATTATTCTCATTTAGTTTCAATTTTAAGTAGGCTTATAAGGTCGTGTTTTTTAAATCTAAATCTCGCATTCAAATTTAATATACAGTCTAGATTTAAAGTTTTTTGTTTTGCGGACTTTGTTATAAACTTAAATTCATATTTTTGTTATTGTTTTTTTATACAACTTAAAACGTAAACTTTGAAAGCCCAATCTTTATATCACCCTATATATACTAGGCAAAGTATCGGTATTTTCTTTATTTCGATGGGTGCTCCTATTGTTATTTTTTTGAAAGAAATGTTAGGCTTTGGTCTTTCATCTACTTTTACTGGAGCTGTATATGTTTTGTCTTTGCTATTGTTGATTCCACAAAAGAAAACTTTGCTTCTTTTTAAGCCTAATTTGCCTTGTTTGCGTCTTTCTTTGATCTTTTTTGGTATATCATTGCTTTATATACTTATGGGGCATTATGAAGTAAATGAAGGGGAGATTTGGAAAGATTCTATTTATTTTGGTGTACTAGTTGTTTTTTTTATTTTACTTTTATTTACATCCCCCGAAATTAAAGATTACTTTTTACCTGTAGTGGTACTGTTTACCTTGATAGGAACTTTGATGTTGTTTTATTCGATGATTACAAATCCTTTTTTTGTGGTAGGTCAGCGTGCTTCTGTTGTATTTAAAAGTGTTGATGGGGAAATGACTGCTGGTAACCCCAATATGTATGCTAGGAATGGTTTGTTTTGTGCGATTGTTTCGTATATAGTTTTGAAAAAAGGCGTTAAGATAGCATGGTGGAGAATTCTTAATATTGTTAATATCGTTTTGGGTTTGTTGGCTGTATTATTAGGGCAAACTCGAGGTGTTTATTTGACGTTATTTTTTTACATTTCTATAGAATTATTGTTTTTCTCTTCATTCAATAAGGTTATATTAGGAATAATTAATGCTCCTCGTAAAAAGAAGTTTTGGAATAAAATTTTCATTTTATTATTTTCTCTTTTTGTATTGTATTTATTGAAACCCAAATTGTTTGAAATACTTTACAATTATTATGACAATGGTTCTCAGAGTTTGGAAAAGGTGATTAAAACTATTTTTGGGGCTACTGCAAAAGAAAATACTGATATGTCTGCTAATATAAGAATTGAAAATTTAGCTTTTATGGGCGAAATTTGGGAAAAGAGTCCTTGGTCTTATGTTTTTGGGAAAGGTTATAAATTTTATTTTGTTGATATTACTGTGATGGAAGTTTTGCTTGATTATGGTATTTTAGGTTTGCTATCATTTGTTACTCTGCTCTTTTTACTGTTTAAAAGTAGTATTACGGCGATATATAGAAATGTTGATCCTTTTTACATTTTTTTGGGATATTTTTATTTGTCTATTTTAGTATCTACTTTAACAACTGGTCGCCCTAATGATTATTTGTATTTTTGGGCCCCAGTTTCTCTTTTTATAAGGTTTCAAGTGGTTGATAAGGTTAAAAAATAATAGCTTTTGCGTATAAATAATTTATTTTGAGAATACTTTTTATTTGTCCTTATTCTTGGGAGTATGGTGGTCCACCGAAAGTCGTTTTTGACTTATCTGAAGTTTTTTTGCAATCCGACACCAATACGGTTGCGATTGCATCTGTTTGTTTGAAAAATCAGAAAACCTATACTTTAGCCGATAAAGTTGATTTACATGAGTTTAAAGGGTCTTTTTTGTCTAAAATTTGGCCTTATTTTTCATTTAAATTGTTTTTTTGGCTTTTAAAGAATGCAAAAAAATATGATGTAATTCATGTTCATGGGATTTGGCATTTTCCTAGTTTTGTTCCTTTTGTGATAAAATCTAAAGCTAAAAAAGTTCTTAGTGTACATGGAATGCTTGAACCTTGGGGATTGCAAAAGGGTGCTTTTAAGAAAAAACTGTTTTCTTTTTTATTTCAGAAGCGTATTCTTAAAAATTGCGATGTTATTCATGTATTGAAAACATCAGAAAAAAATGATGTAGAGCAATTTTTAGGTGCTGGCTCAATGAAAAGCATAAAAGTGATTCCTAATGGCTTGAAAATAAATGAATTTTCACTTAATACAATTCAATCTGGTGTATTTCGAGAAAAATATCAATTACAATCTAGTCC
>JAGNSI010000004.1 GCA_017988135.1 Pseudarcicella sp. | reverse complement strand
AGGTTATATAGTAGCTTGTGTAGACAATAGAGGTACAGGAGGAAAAGGAGAGGAGTTTAAAAAATGTACCTATAAGAACTTAGGTAAACTAGAGCTTGAAGATCAAATTTATGCTGCCAAATATTTTGGTAGTCAATCGTTTATAGATGCATCACGAATAGGTATTTGGGGATGGAGTTATGGAGGTTTTATGGCAGCTAATTGTATTTTTCAGGGAAATGATGTTTTTAAGGCGGCTATTTCAGTAGCACCAGTTACCAATTGGCGTTTTTATGATACCATTTATACCGAAAGATATATGCAAACACCACAAGAAAACGCAAATGGATATGACGATAACTCACCAGCAACACATGCTCATAAGTTAAAAGGAAATTTTTTGCTCATACATGGTACTGGTGACGACAATGTGCATTTTCAAAATGCTGTTTTTTTACAAAATGCTTTGATAAAATCAGGTAAAAAGTTTGAAAGTTTCTATTATCCAGATCGTACTCACAGTATTTATGGAGGTAATACACGCTTGCATTTATTCCAAATGATGACCGATTTTTGGGTTAAAAATTTGTAACTATCTTTTTAATACAAAAACACCTTGAATGTCGCTTCTGTTTTCACCAAGTTTTATTTTGTAACAATAGGTGTCTTGTGGAAGGTCTATTTGGCTTAGATTCTTTCCTTTGAATTTTTCTTCATATCCTTTGGACGAAAAAACTAGCTCTCCCCATCTATTGAAAATATCAATTTGAAAATCAGGGAAAAAGTCATATCCATAAATGTCTAATTCATCATTTATATTATCATTATTTGGCGTGAAAATCGTTGGAATTCTTATTCTTTTATCCAAAATTAAATGTACGGTATCTTCGGCATAACAACCATGAATAGAAGTTGCTTTTAGTGAGAAAGTTTGATTTTTATCGATTATTTGAGCTGTAGGATGTTGAAGACGATTGTCGTTTAGATTTTCAGTTGGAGACCATTCAAAGCTTAAGTTCGATTGATTTACTTTATTAACTATTTTTTTTGGTTCTTTTTCGTAGACTGTTATTTTTTCAGGCATATCTATTTTAATATTTTCAACCAGAATGTTTTGGCTTGCTTTACCAGTACATCCGTAACTATCTGTAAAATAATAATTTATATTGAAACTTCCTGCTTTACTAATAGATGGGTTAAAGGTGTTTCCTTTTACACCAGTGCCTTCGAAAGTGCCATTGGCTGGTAATCCTTTTAATAGAATATTTTGCTTGTGGATGCCGCATACTACATCCGGTTTTACAAAGGTTACCAAAGGAAGGTTTAAATTTGAAATTTGCACACTGTCGCTGGCTTCACAATTTTTTTGGTCTTTTACAGTGATTTTGTATTTTCCTTTTGAGTTATTACTAATATTTGGACTTGTTTCGTTGGCTATAAAAGTGTTGTTTATATACCAAATGTAACGATATGTATTATTTTGATTGTTGCTTATAGTGCTTTTTATTTCTACATTTTTGTTTTCACAAACTGCAACACTTTGAGGATTTAGTGTTATTTGAGGTAGGGGATTACCAGTTAATATTACACTGTCTTTTATTGTGCAATTATTGGTATTTTCTGTTATGTGAATTTGGTATTTTCCTAAATTCGATGCTTCAATATATGGTTTTGTAAAGCCTATCATTGGGTTGTTTTCGAAGAGCCATTGATAGGTATAATTTGAATTAACTGGTGCTTGTATTTTTATAATTTTACCAATACAAACAGATGGATTGTTGGGAGAAAGTTTTAATACAGGTAATGTATGAAATCGTATTTGAGTGATTTTAGACTTACTTTTTCTACTGCATTTGTTTTTGAAACTTACTTCAACACTGTATTCACCTTTTTCTTTTGCTAAAAAAATGCTGTCTTTGGCATTATTTAAATATTGATTGTTAAGCAACCAATGATAGCTCAAGCTTGTATCTATAGAGTTGGCTTTTAGCTCAAAAGTACTTTCGGGGCAGTCTATTATTTCTTGAATAGTTGTGTTTTTATAAAGTATTTTTGGCTCACTGGGTTCAATGTTTAAGCATTCTATTACTTTTATTTGAGCTTCTCTTCTTACTTCGCCTATTTTTATTCCATTTCTATATTCTTCTATTTTTACACCAAATACATATAGTCCTAGCTGATTGGCAGTTACTTTCATTTCTCCATTTTGAGGATTTATCTGAAGTGGTACACTTCCTGGAATAGCGTTTGTTTCGCTAAAACCATCTTCCCATTGTATTATTGGATAATTATCACTACCAATAAGAAATGGAGTAGGGATTGGCCAGTTTGTATCTCCTAATCCATTAAATGGTGTGCTCATGCTATATCTTAGCTCATCACCATCTGCATCTTTTGCTGAAAAATTTAGAAAAAAAGGTTCATCTGCACAAATATAATCTATCGTTAGTGGATTGAAAACTGGAGAAGAATTTATGAATAAATTTTGTGCAGGAAACTCTAGATAAAAGGCTGTGCCTGCTTCACTTGGTACTTTTATATTGTTAATAATATTGTTTCTACAACACCTATGCCACACAATATAATAGCCATTGATGTCTGAATATACATCAGGTGATAAATTTATTTCTTTAGAGTAAATATTTAAGTTTGTTTTTAAAGAATTGTTGGTTTGGCAAGTAGAATTGTTGGTTGCTAAGCTTTCATCTTTTACGAGCAAAAGTGTAATGGTATTTATTAAAGTATGATTTTTTTTTGAATAAATACCCAATATAACACTACTGTCTTTAGAATTTGGATTTCCATTTATTTCGTCTCGGTAAAGATTTAATGAAAGCAAATGTGTATAAAAAGCAGTGGGATTTTTCAAAGCAACCAATGATAGTTCACCTCCAACAATATGTGTTGCAAATATGATTTTAGGAAAAAATCCAATAATTAAAAAAGTAAGAACAATTGTTAATTTCATTTTAGAGTATAATATTATTTTGGTATTCAAATGTAGCGATTTTTTGGATTTTTATCATTTTTTATTTAAAAAAAACTTGCTATCAGTTTTTACACCGATAGCAAGCTAATAGGATAGGAAATAGATGCAGAATTGATTATTTTTTAATGAACTTACTAGATTTCAATTCATTGAATTTTGAAGCTTTAAGGATATACATGCCAGTTGAAAGATTTTTAACATTTATTTTAACAGATTTTTCGTCTATTTTTGAAATATCTTTTATTTTTAATGTTGTACCTTTTGTGTCAGTAATTTTAAAAGTTAAATCATCAATATGTATGTTTTCTACTTCAACTTTTAAGAAATCTGAAGTAGGGTTTGGCGAAAGTTTTATTGTCCAATTATTATCTGAATCTTGATTTGTTCCTATTTTGGCACTAGTAGGGCTATTACTTATGTTTACTAAATAGTCTTCTACTTCACCATAATTAAAAGTTTCACATGTGTTAGCTGTTGATCCATATTTCATTGCAATTCTAAGTCTAGTTTGTCCGTCTTGAGCAGTATTAGGTACAGTAAAGCTAGAACTTAACGTGCCAGAAGAAGAAATGTTTCTGGTGAACAATAGCTCGCCAGCATCTTGAAAATCGCCATCTTTGTTGTAATCTATCCATGCTGACCAGTAAACCCTATACGTGCTACTACTATAACCAGCCGAATAATTTAGATTATAGCTATTGTTTTTAATCACATTTGCAGGGGCTAACAATGTGCCATTAAAGTAGCCAGCATCTGCACCTGAAGTTCTGTTGAAATTGCTTAAAGAGAAATAATCAATCCAAAAATAGCTAATATTATTGCCTTTGCTAGCACAATATACATTTGGAGAAGCTGTAGTGCTAAATTGTCCAAAAGCATAATTTGAAGTATTATTGATACAATTTTCTTTTACCCTCCAATCGTAAATAGTATTTGGAGAAAGTGCTGTTAAAACATAATTTGTGCTATTAAGGTTATTGCTAATTATTTGCCATGAATTGCTTGAGTTTGGTTTTAACTCAAGCTGATACGAATTGGTGTTTGAGCTTGGCAACCATGATAACTGAGCAGAATTTGATGTAATTGAACTAGTAATTAGTCCTAATGGGACAGTGCACAAGCTGCTGGTAATGAATTGACTATAGCTTTCTAAATTGCAATTTGATTTTTGTATTTTCCAATTGTATAAAGTGCTTGGGGAAAGATTATTCAAAATTATAAAATTACTATTTGTAAATATACTTGGAAGCCAATTGGTAGAATCTGCCGATTTGTAGCTAAAATAATAACCAACGCTATCTGGCGAAAACTGCCAAGACAATGTCGCTATATCTGTTCCAATGTCAGTAATGCTTAAGTTTTGAGGTGCAGCACAATTATAAGTAGTGTTTATATTTTTTACTACAGAATCCATTCCATTGTGAAGTACCAATTGAAAATCAATAACTGTTCCAATAGGTGTATTTGGTGAAAGTGTGTAGTTGAACTGGTCGTTAGCAACTTGAAACGCATTCATGTTTGCAAAATGCAAACTATCTGTTTGGAAATTCACATAAGGGCTATTCGATTTTGCTATCAACCAATATGATGGATTTTTTAAAGTGAAATTCTTTAAACTTATTCCTATATTACCATTGAGTTGAGTTGTGGTGTTTTGAATAAATGGTGTAAATTCTGAATATTTACTCGAAAGTTTAAGTAAATTAAGGTTCATCGCAAGAGAAGATTCACATATAGGAATGATACGACTTTGAGCTGGATAAAAACCATCCGTACTAGAACCAACTTCAGGTATAAAACTATAAATTTTAGATTTGGTATTTTGTTCACCGTATTTCCAGTCTTCTCCACTTCCATTTGTACTATAATTTACAGTTTTGTTGGCATTTCCATATCTGTAGTTATTTTCTTTGGTAAGAAAAATCCCTATTTCTGAAAAAACACTGTTTTCAGGATTTGAAGAGTTTGTTATATTGTCGAATCCAAATGGATATAAGCAAAAATTACCATAAGAATGAAAGTCCATAGAGGTGACAAATTGATGGTTTTCGCAAAAGTTTTTAATAATTTGAGTTTCTGGTTCAGAAAACGGATTTGGACCTCTATATGTATCTGAAGAGCTATTGGGCGATGAACCAGTGTTGTTGAAGCCCCAATTGTAACCATAATTTCTATTTAAATCTACTCCAGTTGTATTGTTTTCATTATTTCTGCGATTTTTTCGCCACATTCCACCTCCATTTGGGTTATTAGTTTGGTTGAAAACATAACCGTCTGGATTTAAGCAAGGTATCAAATATAACTCACTACTATTTAGTATATGTTTTATTTCTGGATTTGAATTGTAATTTTCTAATAAGTACCACATGAAATATATCAACTGACTCATGCTCATAGGTTCTCTAGCATGATGCACTGCGTTCATTAATACTTCTGGTTCGTTTTCATCACTATCTGGATTATCTGATATTTTTACCATTAATAAAGGTCTACCTTCTATGGAATTTCCTAATGATGTTTTTGCGGAAATGAGATTGGGATATAATGCTCGCATTTGATCTAAATGATTTTGCATTTCTTGAAATGTAAAAAAACCATTATAAGAGCCTAAAGCGAAATTTGAAGGCGTAGTGCTATTTGTTATAGCCGATATTCTAGCATTTTTTTTATCAATTTCTTTGTTTATTTTTTTATAGCTAGCCTCTAAATCTTTAATTAAATATTTGAAGCTTATTTTTTCATCTTGAAGAACTTTGATATCATTGTCTGATATTTCAGCTGTTAAAATATTATTTTTAAAGTCGAAATGATCGACTTCAAAACCTTTTTCGAAGATAGATTTCAGTTGTACTTCTGAGATCTTAGCCTCTATCCGATGAAATTTTTGTGAAAATGAATGCAACGATAGTAGTATGAAAAATACTAGCATTGGCGGACGCAAGTAAGTTGCCATAATAATGTAGATTGTAAAAGAATGATGAAATTAACTTGTTTTTTTTTAAAAAAGTAATCAAAAATGAAATAAAACAAAAGGTTTTTTTTTGGAATATAAGTTGTAATTTAATACAACAAAAAGCTGATGATGAAGATGATTTTTCATTTTATTAAATTTTTGATGTCTGAACTAAAAAATTATTAAAATTAATATTTTTGAAAGTATTTAATTGTAATTTTAAAAAGATTGAATGTGTATTTATTTAATGAATTTAGAATTTTTTTATTTACAAAACAAATATTATTTAATAATAATATATCATAAATTGAGCTATAATCAATTGTATTTTAATTGATTACATTATTGTATTATCGTTTTAAAAACACTTTCATAAATACTTCTTCAAGCTTAGTAGCGGTGTTTATTTTTATGTCCCATTTGTTCAAATCAAGCTCTTTGGCGTTGAACTTTGAAATCCAAATTTCTTTAAAACCTAATTTTTGAGCTTCTGAAATCCTGTTTTCTATACGGTTTACTGCCCTTACTTCACCACCTAAACCAACTTCTGCTGCAAAGCAAATGTGATTTTGAATACTGATATCTTCGTAAGAAGATGCCAAGGATACGCACACGGCCAAGTCAATACCAGGATCTTCTACTTTTAGTCCACCAGCTATGTTCAAAAAAACATCTTGATTGCCCAATCTGAAACCGCCTCTTTTTTCCAAAACGGCTAATAGCATATTTAATCTTTTAGCATCAAAACCAGTAGAACTTCGTTGTGGAGTGCCGTAGGTAGCTATACTCACCAACGATTGAATTTCTATCATCAGTGCCCTATTTCCTTCCAACATAGTACCAATAGTAACACCCGAAAGGTCTTCATCTCGTTGTGAAATTAGTATTTCAGAAGGATTGCTCACTTGTCGTAAACCATTGCCGAGCATTTCGTAAATTCCTAGCTCTGAGGTATTTCCGAATCTATTTTTTGTAGTACGTAAAATCCTGTAAGCCAAATGTCTGTCTCCTTCAAATTGTAAAACAGTGTCTACCATATGTTCCAAAACTTTCGGACCAGCTATGCTGCCATCTTTGGTGATATGGCCTACTATAAACACAGGCGTGCCCGATTCTTTGGCATATTTTACGAGTTCAGCGGTACACTCTTTTACTTGCGAAATAGACCCTGCGGCTGACTCTACAAAGCTTGATTGTAAGGTTTGAATAGAATCTATGATAAGTATTTCTGGCTCAAAAGCTTCTATTTGTTTGAAAATATTTTGTGTAGAAGTTTCGGTAAGAATAAAACAACTTTCAGATACATTTTCTAATCTTTCAGCACGCATTTTTATCTGTTGTTGCGACTCTTCACCAGATACATACAATACTTTGTGTTGGTCTAAAGTAAGGGCTATTTGTAACATTAGGGTAGACTTGCCAATACCTGGCTCGCCACCAATTAGCACCAAAGAGCCCGGTACTATACCGCCACCCAATACCCTGTTTAGTTCCAAATCTGAGGTTAAAATTCGAGCTTGTTCGGTATAGTTGATGTCTTGTATCGCTAAAGGCTTAGTTGCAATTTTTAAGCTAGTAGTGGTTCTCCATTTACCTTTTTCTGGAATTTCTTTTTGTAGAACTTCTTCTACAAAGGTATTCCACTCGCTACATGATGGGCATTTACCTAGCCATTTAGGGGCTTGGTATCCACAACTTTGACAAAAAAATGATGTTTTGCTTTTGGCCATGCGTAAAATTATTATAAATTGATGGTTTATTTGATACTTAAACGATTTAAAGTTTCGTTTTCTACAAAATTTAATTATTAGTTATTCGTCATTATCAACCTCCAATGTCATGAAAATCAATTTTTTTAATATTAAATTTTATACTAAATCAATTTTGTTTTTAGGTTTGATCATATTTTGTAGCCATCAAAGTTTTGCTCAAAACAAAGGTTTTAGATTTGGAATAAAAGGTGGCGTAAATTTAGCTCAGCTAGAAACGGGCGATTTTTTTGCTAATAGGCAATATAATGGTAGTGTTCTTGTAGATAACCTGAAAAATAGTTTCGATACTCAAACAGGATATGTAGCTGGTATTTATTTCAGGATAGGTTCTTCTTTTTATGTACAACCAGAAGTGCAAGTTTCGGCCAAAGGTGGTAAATTAAACATTATAAATGCTTTTACGCAAGAAAATAAAGTTTTAGAAATTGACTATACCAACCTAGAAGTTCCTTTGATGTTGGGCTATAAATATAAGTTTTTGAGGGTAATGGCAGGTCCAGTAGCATCATTTAATGTTTCTTCAAACGAAGAATTGGAAAGTATTTTGAATGATTATTCTACCCAACCTGTGCAAAACACATTTAAAGACGCCAGTTACGGCTATCAATTTGGCGTAGGAATAGATATTATGGGGCTTTCGCTGGATGTTCGTAGAGAAGGTAGTTTTTCGGATATTTCTAATGCTCAAATCAAGAGCGATTTGAATAATAATATAAACTTTAGCCAAAAGTCTCGACTTTGGCAGGTTACTTTAGGCTTGAAAATTTTCTAAATATTGTTTTATTTAGGATTAAAAAATAAGAAAAATCAGTCGAACGATTGATTTTTTTTTTATAAACAAAAACTTATGACAAACGCAAGTAAAATCATGCTAGGCATGGTGTTGGGGGTAATAGTTGGACAAATATTGTACATTTATTTTCCCGATAAAATTAGTTTAGTCGAGCTAGACGCTAACAAAAACGAGATTACAAAAACCCTTACCGAAGGCAGTTATATAGGTAGTAAGTATTTTGGAGTGTTGAGTAAAATCTTTTTGAAGCTCATAAAAATGATAATTGGGCCTTTGGTTTTTTCTACTTTAGTGGTAGGAATTGCCAAGTTAGGAGATATTAAGTCTGTTGGCAGGATAGGGATAAAAACGCTTTTGTATTTTTATTTGGCTACCATACTTTCTTTGCTTACAGGTTTGCTAGTTGCTAATATTACAAAGCCAGGTTATTTTATGAATTTGAAATTGCCAAGCAAAGGTACAGACACAGGAATTAAGGCAGAAGCTATTACAATAGAAAATTTGATAGATCATATTTTCCCTAAAAACATCATAGATGCTATGGCACATGGTGATATATTACAAATAGTAGTTTTTTCAATTTTTTTCGGAATAGCTTTGGGTGCCATCGGTGATATAGGAAAGTCACTTATAAAGGCGTTGGATGCTTTGGCTCATGTCATGTTCAAAATCATTGGTTACGTGATGTCTTTTGCACCTTATGGTGTTTTTGGGGCTTTGGTAGTGGTAGTTTCTAAGCAAGGTTTGGGTATTTTGCAAGGCTATTTATATCTTATAATATGTTTTTTTGGAGGTTTAATTTTGTTTTTGTTTATAGTACTTTGGGCGATATGTTTATTTATGAAAATACCTTATCTGAAGCTTTTGTTTACCATCAAAGATGCCATGTGGCTTTCCTTTAGTACCTCAAGTTCAGAAGCTTCTATAGAACAAACCATGCAAGCACTTCGTAAGTTTGGCTGTTCAGATAGAATCATAAATTTTGTAATTCCTATGGGATATTCTTTCAATCTAGACGGCTCTATGTTGTATATGACCTTTGCCACTGTTTTTATAGCCCAAGCTTATCATATAGAGCTCAGTCTTGGTCAGCAAGTGATGATGTTACTTACCTTGATGATTACTTCCAAGGGAATAGCTGGTGTGCCTCGTGCTTCATTGGTGATAATTGCTGGTACTTTGGCTTCATTTGGATTGCCAATAGAAGGAATAGCTTTGCTTTTAGGAGTAGATGCGGTGCTAGATATGGGCAGGTCAGCTACGTCTGTAGCGGGTAATGCAGTGGCAACTTGTGTGGTTTCTAAATTAGAAGGTGAGCTACAAGACTTATAATTTTGAAGCTTTTCTAGCTGGATAATACGAAGAAAGAAAAGCTATAGTAATCACCGTAAGAGCCACAAAAAACAAATCAATAAGCATTATTTTTACAGGATAAGCATCTATGATACCATTTGCAACTCCCATACTTATAAAGCCTGTTTGTTTTTGAAAAATACATATCACTACGCCAGCTAATAGACCTATTATAGCTCCACTTAAAGATACAAGCAAGCCTTCGTATAAGAATATTTTTTTGATTATACCGTTGTTACATCCTAAAGCTTGCAAGGTTTTGATGTCGTCTTTTTTCTCAATTGTAAGCATAGAAAGTGAGAAAAAAACATTGAAAGAGGCAATAGCAATGATAAAGCTAAGTGTCAAAAAAACAAAAAGTTTTTCTATTTTTATTGCCCTAAAAAGAGCCTCATGTTGTTGATCTTCATTTTTTATAATAAAATCTGACCCTAACAAGCTTGTCAATTCTTTTTGAATCTGATCTATTTCATCCTGATTTTGAGTATGAACTTCTAAAGCTGTTCTTTTATTGGGTAATCTAAATAATTCTTTTGCGAATTCTAAAGGTACAAAAACATAGTTGTCGTCGTATTGTTGTTCTATACCAAAAACAGCCGAAGGATAAATTTCTAATTTAGAAAAAGCATCATTAGAAGTTAAATTTAGCGTTTTACTTTCTGTATTGTTGGGGTAAAATACCTCTAGAGGGGTGAAAATATCTTTTAAGCTTACATTTAGGTTCAAATACACGCCAGCTCCTAATATTGCAAAAGGGATATTGTCTTGTTGTAAAACAGGCGTGCCATTCAGGATGCCCGTTTTGAATTTTTCGTTTTTTAATAAATTGTTATCTACACCCTTTAAATGCACTATTTTCTGTGCATCACGGTATTTTATTAAGGCTACTTCGTCTATCACTTCACTAACAAACTTTACACCTTTTATTTTTTTGATTTTGTTTATTAGTAAACTATCAACATAGAAATTCTTTCCTATTTTGCTACTAATGAGTAGATTAGGGTCAAAACTTTTGAATAATGTTCTTTGAAAATCTTCCAGTCCATTAAACACAGACAGCACTACTACCAATGCCATAGTCCCAATTCCTACACCGAGCATAGAAATATTGGATATCAAAGAAATAAAAGATTTTTTCTTTTTTGATACAAAATATCTTTTGGCAATAAAAAAAGCGATGTTCATAGTTTACAGAAACAAAATCTGTTTAGTCTTCAGTAGCTGGAGGTATTACTATACTAGCAAAAAGTTCGTCTATTTTGGCGGCGTATTCTGCTGTATTGTCTATAAAAAATTCTAATTCTGGGATTATTCGTACTTGTTTGCGAATTTTTATACTTAAATAATTTCGTATTTGTTTGTTTTTATCTTCAATTTCTGCCAATAATCCTTCTTTGTCGTTGGTCATCATAAAGCTGAGATAACATTTTGCCACAGAAAGGTCAGGGCTTACTTTTACGTCAGTAATAGTAATAAAAGCGTTTCCGAACGCCGAACGCATTTCTTTTTGAAAAATTTCGCTAAGGTCTTTTTGTATTTGACGAGAAAATTGTTGCTGTCTTTTCGATTCCATTTTTTGTCAGATTTTAACTGTTCGTTTCAGTTTGCTATTCAAGCCATCAGAAATATTATTCCATAAAATCAAGTGAAATTAAAGCTCGATGAAGAAATAATATTAATTAACCTTATTTAAGGTTTGATATTAAAAATACAAATTTCGACATTTTTAAACGAAAATACCTCTAAACGTATAATTTTTATTTGCTCGAAATACTAAATTAAGCCTAAATACTTTAATATATTTGTATTGTTTGTATGCGGAATATATTTTGTTAAATCAAAATCAATAGATATGCTAAGTTTTTTTAGGGTAAATGCCCTTTATCATATATTTACTTTGTTTCTTTTTTCGGTTTTACTCAGGTTGCCTGTGTATTTGAATGGTTTACCAGAGCTTATTCCTGAGCTACAATGGATGCTTGTTGGCGAAAGAATAAACAGGGGTTTTTTGATGTATGCCGAAATTTGGGATAATACCGCACCATTGTCTGCTATGGTTTATGCAGGGATAGACTTGTTGTTTGGAAGGTCTCAGGTAGCATATCAAATTTTTGGTTTGTTCCTTACTACATTTCAAGCCGTGTATTTTAACATAATGCTCAACAATAGGGATGTTTTTATTAAAAGAAGCTTTTTGCCAGGTTTGTTTTATGTGCTTTTTCTGAATATTTCTTTTGACTGCTGTACCTTATCTCCAGTTTTGATGAGTACCACTTTTTTATTGTTTGCATTTTCGTCATTAACCAAACAGCTCAAACGCCTCGAAACCAGCGATGAAGTTTTTGAAATCGGTTTTTTTATAGCACTGGCAACACTATTTTATCCTCCAGCATGTGTTTTTTTATTGTGGGTAATTATGGCGTTGATGTTTTTTAGTGGTTCAAGTTTTAGGCAATATTCACTTACAATGTTTGGTTTTATACTGCCAATACTTTTTGTAAGCTTATTTTTTTATTTAAAAGACAGTTCAGATACTTATTTTCAAAACTTTATTACATCAGTTTTTCAAATAAGGCAATACAATTTGAATGATTTTAAGACTTTATTTTCTACATTATTATTGCCTTTGGTATTTGGAATAATGGGTTTTCTGAGATTGACCAATGCAATGGGCTTTAATAATTATCAAATAAGAAGCCAGCAAGTGATGATATTGTGGGTGCTTTTTGCAGTGGTATCTATAGGGTTGATGCCATTTTTGGCTCCTATGCAGTTTATAGTTTTTATGCCTTGTTTGGCTTTTTTTACAGTTAGTTTTTTTGAATTATATACTAAAAAATGGTTAGCTGAACTGATTTTTTTGGCTTTAATGTTTGCTATTTTATTAGTGAATTATCAAGCTATTTTGTTTCCTAATTCTGAATCATTTGCCAAATTGAATAATTTAAAGTTGAAACAAAAAAGTGCATATGATTTCAAAAAACGTAAAATTTTGGTTTTAGGTGAAGGTTTAGAAGAATACCAAAACAATTATTCGGCTACACCATATATCAATTGGAATTTATCAAAACATGAACTCGAAGGGATGGATAATTACCTGCATGTGATAAACGTTTATAAAAATTTCGATAAAGATCCGCCAGAAGTTATTATAGACAAAGAAAAATTAGCAATAAAATTGTTTGACCGAATTCCCTCAATAGGTTCAAAATATAAAAAAATACTTCCAAATGTATATGAAAGAAAGTATTAGAATCATTCAACCCTGAATAGTGTAATCAAAAATATTTTAAACAAATTTCATAATTAAACAAATTTCTAATAAAATGAATCAAACAATAAAAAAAGAAACAGTAGGCGAAATTTTGCAACATTTTTATGCTACAAATGATTTTGGAGAGGATGGAGGCAAGCACCAAAATATAGCTTGGATAAAATTTGGTTTTTTTTCGATACCAATTCCAAACACGGAGGCAAGAAAAAATAATGTTTATCTACATGATGTGAATCATATCGTAACAGGATATCCTACCACTTGGAAAGGTGAAACAGCAATATCTGCATGGGAAATAGCTGCTGGAGGTTGGAAAAAATTGTATTTTCCATGGTTACTTACTTTATGGGCAATGGGCTTAGGAATTTGTTTTTTTACTAAATCTACGATTAAAGCATTTTACGAAGGACTTACCAAAAGACATTCATTGCATATTTATCTTACAAAATCTGAAATGATGCAATTAAGCGTATCTGAATTGAAACAAAGGTTTCAAAATCATCCCAATTCTCATCAAAATCTCTTTATTTGGTCTATCGTAAGTGTGATAGTTTTTCTTTTACCAATTTTTGTTTTAATATCATCATGTATGTTTTTTATGACAACATTATGATAAACTAAAGACTTAATATGTTTTTTGATTAATAAAACCTAAATACTTTATTTTTATGTAAATTTGCATTTATTTTAGGTTCTGAGGTTTATTTTTAATTCAAGAATCGCTTTCACAGTCATCATTTTTTTATAGATTATAATGTTAAATATTTCGAATGTTTCGTTGCGTTTTGGTAAAAGGGTATTGTTTGAAGAAGTAAATATCAAGTTTGTAGAAGGCAATTGTTATGGATTGATAGGTGCTAATGGAGCTGGAAAATCTACTTTTTTGAAAATACTTTCGGGTGAGTTGGATTCACAAACAGGTAATGTTACCATGAATCCAGGCGAAAGGATGTCTATCCTTAAGCAAAATCACTTCGAGTACGAAGAAGTACCTGTTTTGCAGACCGTTATCATGGGAAACAAAAGGTTATATGACATTATGCTAGAAAAAGATGCCATTTATCTAAAAGAAGATTTTACCGAAGAAGATGGCAACAGAGCGGCAGATTTAGAAGGTGAGTTTGCCGAAATGAATGGTTGGGAAGCAGAATCAGAAGCTGGACAACTCTTGAGCGGTTTGGGTATCAAAGAAGATGTGCATTATACTTTGCTAAAAGATTTGAGTGGAGCAGAGAAAGTAAAAGTGCTTTTAGCTCAAGCTCTTTTTGGAAATCCAGATATATTATTGCTTGATGAACCTACCAATAACCTTGATATAGATTCTATCATGTGGTTGGAAAGCTTTTTGCAAAATTTCAAAAATACTGTAGTAGTAGTTTCTCACGATAGGCACTTTTTGGATAACGTATGTACCCATATCGCTGACTTAGACTTTGGAAAAATTCAATTATATGGTGGTAACTATACTTTCTGGTACGAGTCTTCGCAGCTAGCTGCACGTCAGCGTGCTGATCAAGGTAAAAAAACGGATGAAAAAC
This sequence comes from Pseudarcicella sp., assembly GCA_017988135.1. GTDB lineage: Bacteria > Bacteroidota > Bacteroidia > Cytophagales > Spirosomataceae > JAGNSI01. The sequence goes on along the minus strand of JAGNSI010000004.1, from coordinate 26,146 downwards.
GAAAAGAATTAGAAGAATTTATTCGTCGTTTTTCGGCCAATGTTGCCAAATCTAAACAAGCAACTTCACGCCAAAAAATGTTGGATAAATTACAGGTTGAAGATATAAAACCTTCATCAAGAAAATATCCTTTTATCAATTTTAAACCCGAAAGAGAAGCTGGTGATCAATTATTGCAAGTAGAAAACCTTTCTGCAAAAGCAGACGACGGTACATTTATTTTCAAAGATTTGTCATTTACTATCAACAAAGGCGATAAAGTAGCTTTTTTTAGTCAAAATGGTATAGCCACAACTGTACTTTTTGATATTTTGATGGGCGAACGCCAAGCTGATAGCGGAGAATACAAATGGGGTGTAACCACTACCCAAACGTATTTACCTAACGATAATACCAAATATTTTGAAGATGCATCGATCAATTTGGTAGATTGGTTGCGTCAATATTCTACAGAGAAAGACGAAAGTTTTATCCGTGGATTTTTGGGAAGAATGCTTTTCTCTGGTGACGAAGCGCTAAAACAATGTACTGTAATATCGGGTGGAGAAAAACAACGTTGTATGTTTTCAAGAATGATGCTTTCTGGTGCCAACGTTACTATTTTTGACGAACCTACCAATCACCTCGATTTGGAGTCTATAACGGCACTAAATAACGGGATGGTAGAATTTGCAGGTACGATGTTATTTACTTGTCATGATCACCAACTTACGCAAACAGTAGCCAACAGGATTGTTGAAATAGGAACAAAAGGCTATTTGGATAAATTGATGACTTATGACGAATACATCAGCGATGCAACAGTGAAAGCACAAAAAGTCAAAATTAATTAAAATTAGATTTTTTTTGAAACAAATAAATTTTGCATCAAAAATCAAAACTAAATAAATATGAATGGAAACATAAAAGATGGCATCAATCTACTATCAAAACTAAGCCTAAAAAGGACTTGGAATGCCACAAAAATAGTAGCCAGCTTTTATGTTTCTAAATTTACATCAAAACCTATTCATTGGGGAATGCCCCTAAGCATTTCTTTTGAGCCTACCACCTCTTGTAACCTCAGGTGCCCAGAATGTCCAAGTGGACTACGTTCGTTTACTCGTCCAACAGGTATGTTAGAGGAAGATTTGTTTACCAAAACAATAGACGAAATAGGAAATACATTGCTGTATCTTATTTTTTACTTTCAAGGTGAACCATATTTACACCCCAAATTTTTAGACATGGTTCAGTATGCTTCTAAAAGAGGCGTTTATACCGCTACATCAACCAATGCACATTATTTAACAGACCTTTATGCCGAAAAAACAGTAAAGTCGGGATTAGATAGGTTGATAATTTCTATTGATGGCACCACCCAAGAAACGTATGAGCAATATAGGGTAGGAGGAAACCTTGAAAAAGTAATAGAGGGAGCTAAGAAAATAGTGGAATGGAAGAAAAAATTGAATTCGAGTACGCCACATGTTATTTTTCAATTTTTGGTAGTAAAGCCTAACCAACATCAAATAGAAGAAATATATCAACTGGCAAAACAAATTGGCGTAGATGAAGTTGGTTTGAAAACCGCTCAAATTTATGACTATGAAGATGGCTCTGACCTTATACCTACTATTGATAAGTATGCACGTTATGAGCGACTTACAAATGGTAAATACAAAATCAAAAACAAATTACTCAATCATTGTTGGAAAATGTGGCATTCTTGCGTAATTACTTGGGATGGATTGGTGGTACCTTGTTGTTTTGATAAAGACGCAAACTATAGATTGGGTAATCTTAAAGAAACCAATTTTAAAACACTTTGGGGAAGTTTAGATTATCAAAAATTTCGTAAAACATTGATTAAATCACGCTCAGAAATAGAAATGTGCAAAAACTGTACAGAAGGAACGCAAGTTTGGAGTTAGTTTGAATTTGTCTGATTTAAGCTTGAAATTTCAAAAAAATACAAAAAAAAATCTAGCTGTCTCAACGATTCAGCTAGATTTTTTTTTGTTAATAAGAGTCAGTTTAATTGAAAAATTCTTTCATTTTTTCAAAAAAACCTTTGTCAGTTTTAGCAGGTTTGGGCTGGAAATTTGTTGCTGTTCTTAGCTTTTCTAAAATTTCTTTTTCTTCGCTGTTCAAAGCTTTTGGTGTCCAAACATTCACATGAACTAGCTGATCTCCAGTTCCATATCCGTTCAATTCTTTTATTCCTTTTCCTTTAAGTCTTAAAATTTTTCCACCTTGTGTACCTGCTTCTATGCTAATTCTTGCTTTTCCGGTGATAGTTGGTACTTCAACCGCTGTACCTAAGGCAGCATCTGCAAAGTTGATATAAAGGTCGTAAACTACGTTATTGCCATCACGGTGCAATACTTCATGTGCTTCCTCTTCTATGGCAATCAATAAATCGCCTGCAATTCCACCTCTTACGGGTACATTACCTTTGCCAGACATAGATAATTGCATTCCGTCTGCTACTCCTGCAGGAATTTTAATAGGTATAATTTCTTCTTCTAAAACCCTTCCTTCACCAAAACAGGCTTCACATCGGGTTTTTATCATTTTACCATCACCGTTACAAGTAGGACAAACGGCTGTTGTCATCATTTGCCCGAGCATGGTATTTTGTACTCTTTTTACTTGACCACTTCCTTGGCAAGTTTGACAAGATTGTAGCTCTGTACCATTTTTTGCACCATTTCCTGAGCAAGGTTTACAGGTAACGTAACGTTTTACTTTTATTTTCTTTTCTGTTCCTAAGGCAACTTCCTCAAGGTTCATTTTTAGTTTTATTCTAAGGTCTGTGCCTTTTCTTTGCCTTTGTCCACGACCACCTCCGCCGCCAAAAAAACTACCAAATGGACTTTCGTCTCCAAACACATTTCCAAACTGACTGAAAATATCTTCCATATTCATGTGTCCAGAACCACCACCCGAGGCTCCACCCATACCAGCATGTCCGTATTGGTCATACCTAGCACGCTTATTTCCATCAGACAACACTTCATATGCTTCTGCACCTTCTTTGAATTTCTCTTCTGCAGCAGGATTGTCAGGGTTTTTGTCTGGATGATATTGTATGGCTAATTTTCTGTAAGCCTTTTTTATTTCATCGTCATTTGCATTTCTAGAAACGCCCAATATTTCGTAATAATCTCTCTTTGCCATTTTGGTTTTTTCTAATCCTTAAGGGTAAAACACTTGAGGTATAATAAATTCAATAAATATTAATTTGCTACCACAACTTTTGCAAATCGTATTACTTTATCGTTGAGAATATATCCTTTTTCTACCACGTCAAACACATTTCCTTTGTCGGCTTCTGTAGGGGCAGGAAATTGAGTGATGGCTTCGTGAAAATCGGCATCAAACTTTTGACCTTTAGCGTCCATTTCTTTTAATCCTTTGTTTTGCAAAGTATTCATCAATTTACTGAAAATCAACTGGATACCTTCTGATATTTCGCCTTCTGTAGCATTAGCTTCTGCTCTTTGGTAATCGTCAAGTGTAGAAAGCAAATCAACTATCAAAGATGAAGAAGCCGTTTGTATTAAATCTATTTTTTCTTTGGCAGTTCTTTTTCTGAAATTGTCAAAATCAGAGTACAAACGAAGGTATTTTTCTTTGATTTCTGCTAGTTCAATTTGTGTTTTTTCTAAGTCAGAAAGCTCTACCGTAGTTTCTTCAGTAATCGACTCTGTATTTTCGTTTTCGATAGTATCTGTTACTAATTCGTTTTCAGTGTTTTCGTTTTCTTCTTTATTATGCATAATGATTTACAAATAATATTTTCTTTTGATAAAGATGTTATTTTTGTCAAAGTTTTTATGTTTTGACAGTTATTTATTTAAAATGAGTGAATAATTTAATAAACAAAAGCTTTGCCATCTTTCAATAAATGACATATTGGCAGTATTCTTTTTTTGGATTGAAAATGTAACATTGATTTTACGTTTATAAAATAATTTTTTAAAACAATATATTAAAATGGGAAAATTAGCCTTAATTACTGGAGCTACTTCAGGCATAGGAAAAGCCACAGCTTATGCTTTGGCAGCTTTGGGTATTGATTTAGTGTTATGTGGACGAAGAGAAGAAATTTTAAACGAATTAAAAGAACAATTGTCTGAATCTGTAAATGTTTATACTTTAATTTTTGATGTCAGAAATCGAAACGAAGTTGAAATGGCTATTTCGTCTTTGCCTCAAGAATTTGCAGAAATAGATATTTTGATAAATAGTGCGGGTAACGCACATGGTTTGAGCCCTATTCAAGACGGAAATGTAGCAGATTGGGATGCTATGATAGATGGAAATGTAAAAGGTTTGTTGTATGTTTCAAATACAATTATTCCGAAAATGGTTGCTCGAAAAAGTGGCTGTATCGTTAATTTAAGTTCGATTGCAGGCAAAGCAACCTATCCAAATGGTAATATTTATTGTGCCTCAAAAATGGCAGTTGAAGCTATTTCGTCTGGAATGCGATTAGACTTAAATCCTTTTGGTATCAAAGTGATCAATGTAGCTCCCGGTGCTGTAGAGACTGAATTTTCTTTGATTCGTTTCAAAGGTGATGCAAATAGAGCTGATGCCGTTTATAATGGATTTAAACCTTTAATAGCAGAAGATGTTGCAGATGTGATTGCCTTTGCAGTTACTCGACCAGCTCATGTGGTGGTTGCAGACATAACATTGCTGCCTTTGGCTCAAGCTTCGGCTATGGTTTTGAAGCGTGATTTGTAGTCTGAAAAAACAAAAAGCATCTCATTTAAAAAAGTAGAGATGCTTTTTGTTTACTATTAGCAATATTCTTCAAATACCATTCCTAAATGGTCGGCTATCATTTGGGCAGAGCGACCTTCAATATTGTGTCTTTCTACAAAATGAACCAATTCACCATCTTTAAAAAGTGCAATAGATGGAGAAGAAGGAGGATAAGGCGCTGTAAATTCTCTTACTTTTTGTACTGCTTCGCTATCTACACCTGCAAACACAGTGACTAAAGTATTGGGTTTATTGGCAGAATTAGACACTGCTGCTTTTACGCCAGGTCTTGCTGTGCTAGCCGAACAACCGCATACAGAGTTGATGAATACCAAGGTTGTTCCTTTTTCTTTCATCGTTTCGCTTACTTCTGAGGCTGATTTCAATTCTTTAAATCCACCTTGTACTATATCAGCACGCATGGGTGCTACTAAATGTTCTGGGTACATATTTTTGTTCTATTTATAATAAATTACATGAATCCAAGTTCCAATTTGGCTACTTCAGACATCATATCTTGGCTATATGGCGGGTCGAATGTAAGTTCTACCGTTACGTCTGTTACGCCTTCTATGTCTCTGATTTTTTGTTCGACTTCTATTGGAATTGCTTCGGCTGAAGGACATGATGGAGAAGTTAAAGTCATGGTTACGTACACATTATTGATCGGAAAAACCTTTATGTCGTATATCAAACCTAACTCGTATACATCTACAGGAATTTCTGGATCATATACGTTTTTTATAGCCTTTATTACTTCTTCTTTTAGCTCTAACTCTGTCATATTGTTTGGTTTGAATGTATCAAAGCGTATATTTTCATTTGTTTTACCATAGAAGCCAAACCATTAGAACGTGTTTGAGCCAAATGCGAAGTCATACCTATTTTATCAATAAAATATAAATTTGCTTTTGCAATATCTTCAGGTGTTTGCTCAGAAAGAACTCTAATAAGCATATTTACAAGTCCTTTTACAATAATGGCTTCAGAGTCAGCTTCAAAAAGTATATTTCCGTTTTCTAATTTTGCATCTAGCCATACTTTACTTTGGCAGCCTTTTATGATATTTTCATCCGTTTTTTGTGATTCAGGTAATGCTTTTAGTTTTTTGCCTAAATCTATGATGTATTCGTACTTGTCTGCCCAGTCATCAAATAGTTCAAACTCTTCGATGATTTCGTCTTGTATTTCGTTGATACTCATTATTTTGTAAATGCTTAATTATTGCATCATTTTAATTACTTTTTCTAGACCTGCTTTTAACTTATCTACTTCTTCGAATGTGTTGTAAACAGCAAATGAGGCCCTGGAAGTTCCAGCAATACCAAATCTTTGCATAAGTGGTTGTGTGCAATGATGACCTGTACGCACCGCAATTCCTTGTGTATCTAGCAATATACCAATGTCTTGGTGGTGAATTCCTTCAATTATAAAGCTGATTACAGCTATTTTTTCTTTGGCTTCACCTATAATTTTTAGACCTTTTATATCTGAAAGTTGTGCTGTAGCGTATTTCAATAATTCGTTTTCATGGTTTTGGATGTTGTTTTTGCCTATTTCGTTAATGAAATCAATGGCTGCCTTTAAGGCTACAACATCTGCAATATTGGGTGTACCAGCTTCAAATTTATAAGGTAAGTCGTTGAAAGTTGTTTTTTCAAAACTTACTTCTTTTATCATTTCGCCTCCTCCCATGTAAGGGGGCATTTTTTCTAATAATTCTTTTTTTCCGTACAGTACACCTATTCCTGTGGGCCCATATAGTTTATGGGCAGAAAATACATAAAAGTCTACATCTAAAGCTTGCACATCAATATCTATGTGTGAGCTTGCTTGAGCCCCATCTATGAGTACTTTGGCTCCAATATTGTGCGATAAATCTATGATTGTCTTTATAGGATTGATGGTTCCTAATGAATTAGACACATGATTCAATGCAACTATTTTTACTCTTGGATTTAATAATTGTTCGAATTTGTCAATTTCTAATTCGCCTAAATCATTAACCGGTATTATTTTTAGTTCTATACCTTTGCTTTCGCAAAGCATTTGCCAAGGCACAATATTGGAATGATGCTCTAGCCCTGAAATAATAATTTGATCGCCTTTTTGTATAAAAGCATTACCAAATGAACTAGCAACAAGATTTATACCTTGAGTGGTACCAGATGTGAAAATTATTTCTTCAATACTCGATGCTCCTAAAAACTTCCTTACTGTTTCTCTGGTCTCTTCAAAGTTTTTTGTAGCCCTTTCTGCTAGGCTGTGAATACCTCTGTGAATATTTGCATTGTCTTTGAGATAATATTCGGCAATTGCATCAATTACTATTTGAGGTTTTTGGGTGGTGGCGGCATTATCAAAATATACAAGGTCTTTTCCGTGAATTTTTTGATTTAAAATCGGAAATTGTGCTCTAATTTTATGAATGTCTATACCGCTCATTTTGTGTTTTTTAAAAACTATTTACTATTGTTTTATAAACCTTGAATTTTTTCGGCTACCAAAGTTTGTAAGTATTCTTTGATGGCTGGAATTTCCATTTTGTCAATTACATCTTGTGTAAAAGCCAACATAAGTAACGATTTTGCAGATTCCTTAGAAATCCCTCTCGATTGAAGATAAAAAAGTGCGTCTTCGTTGAGCTGACCTGTGGTAGTTCCGTGTGAGCATTTTACGTCATCTGCCCAAATTTCCAGCTGTGGTTTGGTGTTCATGCTTGCGTTTTCCGAAGCCAATACGTTTTTGCAAGATTGAAATGCATTGGTTTTTTGTGCATCTTCTCTTACAAATATTTTACCATTGAAAACACCTGTAGAATTACCATTAAGAATACCTTTATAAAACTCGTTTGAATTTGAATTTGGCTTGGCATGGTCTACAACTGTATGGTTGTCAATGTGTTGCTTTTCATCTGGAATGTAAAGTCCAAACATATTTGCTTCTGCAAATTCACCGTCAATTTTTATATTTAGGTTGTTTCTTACAAAACCACCATTGGCTGTAACGGTGTTTGCCGAAAATACAGAATGGTCTTTTTGAACTACGTTGGTTGTGCCTATATGAAAGCTGTTGTTCGATTCGTTTTGTACTTTATAATAATGTACTTTGGCAGAATCTTTAACATAAAATTCAGTAATAATATTTGTAAAAACGCTGTTTTCGCCAATAGATCTAAACGATTCAGCTATTTGCAATTCAGCATTTTTTTCTACAATGATAAGATTTCTATTATTGAAACCTACGTTTTCGCTGTTGCTATCTGTAATATAACGAACAATGATTGGTTGTACTACAAATGAATTTTCAGGAACGTGTACAAATACGCCTTCAGATGCTAAAGCAGTATTGAGTGCTGAAAATGCGTTTATCGTATTGTCATTATAAGTATTGAAATGACTTGATACTAATTCTGGAAATTTTACCGTAGCATCGCTGAGCTTCATTATGGTGATTTCTGATGCTGGGCTTACTATCTTAGAAAGATTTTCGTTGTAAATTCCATTGATGAAATAAAGAATATTTCCTTCTAAATTAGGTATTTCGAATACGTCTAAGCTTTTTTCTGTAAAATTATTTTTACTAGAAAACGTAAAATTTTGATTGATTAAATTTTTAACATTCGAATATTTCCATTCCTCGTGCTTTGTAGTTGGAAAGCTTAGGTTTTCGAAAGTTTCAAATGCTTTTTTTCTGACATCATACAAAACACTATCTTTTTGAGATGTGATATTTTGGTTGAAATCAGTAACTAATTGAGTTTTTAATAAATCTTTGGTATCCATTATTATCAAATGACGTTTCTTTACTATGAAATTGTGTTTGGGGTGTATTTTAAACTGTTTCGCCCAATTCTGCTTTTATCCAATCATAGCCTCTTTCTTCAAGCTCCAGTGCTAATTCTTTGGTTCCAGATTTTACAATTTTACCTTTATAAAGTACGTGTACAAAATCTGGCACAATATAGTCTAGTAGTCTTTGATAATGTGTTACTACTATTACAGCGTTGTCTTTAGATTTTAGTTTATTTACACCTTCAGCAACTATTCTCAAAGCATCAATGTCTAAGCCTGAGTCTGTTTCGTCTAGTATGGCAAGTTTAGGGTCTAAAACTGCCATTTGGAAAATCTCATTTTTCTTTTTTTCTCCTCCCGAAAAACCTTCATTCAATGCTCTGTTTATCAAAGACTGCTCTATGTTTACATAAGCCATTTTTTGTTTAAACATTTTCAGAAATTGTACTGCATCCATAGGTTCTTCACCGTGGTATTTTCTTATTTCGTTTACAGCTGTTTTAAGAAAATTGGTTGTCGAAACGCCTGGTATTTCTACTGGATATTGAAATGCTAAAAATATACCTTCTGCCGCTCTTTCTTCAGGGGCTAATTCTAGCAAATCTTTGCTGTCAAAAGTTACGCTACCACTAGTTACTTCGTAGTTTTCTCTGCCGGCCAATACGGCTGCCAATGTACTTTTTCCTGCACCATTTGGTCCCATGATTGCATGCACTTCACCAGCTTTAACTTCAAGATTGAGCCCTTTAAGGATTTCTTTCTCCCCGATTTGGGCATGTAGATTTTCTATTTTTAACATATCTTTTCTCTAAACCAATCCTTAAAGCCCAAAGGTTTGGAAACTGAATTTAATAAATCTGTATTATTCGGAAGGAGCTTTGAATTGCAAAATTACTTATTGTAACTATGAAATACTATTTTTATTTATAGTAATTATGAATAATTTTCGTTTTTAAGAGATATTTTCTGAAAACTGTTTTTTATTATTTGAATGTTTTAATGTGATTCAAAAATTTAAGATAAGTTGTGGTCAATTTGTATTTATTTAATGAAGCAATGGATAGTAGTAAATAGGGGATGTGAATTTGCTTAAATTAAGACAAAAAAAAACTGCCTTTTTGAGGCAGTTTCTTTTGAAAATCAATTAATCTTCATCATCAAATTCCGATTTGAATGAATACAAGGTTTTGTCAAGTTTTAATGTTCCAGATTTGAATTCGTCAATGAATTTCAAAACCACTTCGTCTGTAATTTCTTCTACATTCAAAGCTACATCCAATCCTATACCATATTCAAAATCTTCATCTATTTCTATATGTTCGCTTACTTTTACTTCTTCATTTTCTTCAATTTCTTCTATCAACTCAAGTATCATTACTTCTACTTCATCGTCTAGCTCTTCATTGGCTTGATAGTCTTCGTTTCTATTGTCTAACGGTATGTAAAGTGGATAGCTTTTCATGGCTTTTTGCTCAGCCATTTCATATACTTTACTTCCATGGTGCAAACGTAGCGTATAAATTACTAAATCGTAAATTATTTCTTGCCCTTTGTGTAAACCTACAAAATGAATATGAGCAAACTCTTCTCCATTTGGCTCTTGGAGGTCTTCGTCTTCAAAGTACATGAACGATTGATTGGCTTCTTTACATTCATCTTTCAATAATTGTACTTCCTTAGGATCGAATCCTGGATTATTTTTTTTTGACATTTTGCTTAAGTTTTAAACCGTATTTTACAAAATTAAGAATACCTGCCAAATATAGATATTATTTTATCAATTTCTATTTTCAAGTTTTATCTAAAGTTTTTAAACCATAAAATTTAATAAATGTTTTATTTAGAATATAAAAAAATCAAATTGATATTTTATTTAAAATTAATTCAAAAATAAATTTGAATAGTTCAGTTTAATAGGTAGTTTTATGCTTTAAATTTAATATTGTATTCAAATAATTTGAATTTAAAATACATTTATCGATTAAATATTTAGTCTTAATAAAATTCCAAACAAAATGAGAAAAAATCTAATCAAAAAAATCTTTTTATTTTTCACCCTTTTAGTTTCATTTCAACCCTTTGCTCAAAATAAAAAATATGCCGAAAAAGATGGTTTGGTAGTAATAGACCTAGAAAACAGTAAAAATAATTGGGTAACAAAAGATACAATTCCCAATTTTACAGGCACTGGATATATACAATGGGAGGGAAGCGAAAGCTTTTCAAAAGCAACAAACGGCGTTATAGAAATACCTGTTAAGATAAATAAACCAGGCACTTATGAAGTAAGAATGAGAGTGGCAATTGCAGATTTAAGCCTTGGTACTAAAGAACACAACGATACTTGGTTGAAAGTAACTGGAAATCAATACTTTGCAACCAAGGGTATAGATACTGTAAGACCAAAGCCAGTCTGCACACAAATGTTGAAAAAATGTGCAGCAGGAAGTAGCACTGATGGTTTTTTTAAAATGTTTGGCGGCGGTAAAAACTGGCAATGGCAAAACAAAACATCTGATTTTGACGATCATTTTGTACATGTGGTGTTTGACACTGTAGGTACTTATAAAGTAATATTGGCAGCTAGAAGTAAGTTTCATGCTGTAGACCGCATTGTTATGTATGACATAAGTTCCAAAACTCGTGCCGACGCAGAAAAACTTACAAACTTAGAAACAATTGAAGAAACTGTACCTGTAGTGCCGTGTACAGATGTTCTATTAGAGGCAATTACAAAGTTTGGTACTTTACAAATACCTGGTTTTTCGCCCGCATATGTAGATAATACTAATAAATGCTTGGCTATAAATGCTGTGCAACACAAAGATAAATTTGCCGCCGCCAGTACAATATTTGAAGGAGAAAGTACTAAATACAATATTACACTCAATACTTTGACAGAGCTCGACGGCGAGTCTGAATATTATGTTTATTTGAATAGCAAAAAAATAGGGTATTTCAAAAATCCTGAGACAACAGTAGATTATGCTCCAGCCAAAACTTCATTTTTAAATGTAGATGTAAAAAAAGGAGACACCATTCGTGTGGAATTTAGTTCACATACAAACCTAAAAATTGTAGAAGGAACAGGCACAGCTTATTCTCGTGGAAGATGGAAATCTTTAGAATTTAAATGCGTTCAATCAAGCGGCTCAGTAAATATACCGCCAACTATTCAATTGATTTCGCCAATTCAAGGTGCTAGCTATTATGTTTCTGATGGAGTGAGAATTAATGCTGATGCAAAAGATACTGATGGTTTTGTAAAATCGGTGAAAATTTATGCCAATAACTTGTTTGTAAAAGAATTAAACACAAGTCCATTTTTTTTTGACATTTCAGGGCTTCCTTTAGGTGAAAATACGGTTTATGCCATTGCTACCGACAATAAAGATAGTATAGCAACGAGTTCTAAAATTACTTTCACTTTAAAAAAAGATACTATTTTACCTGTTTCCGCAGCAGCTACTCTGGTTGGAGAACTCAAAAAATGGCATAATATAAAATTAGTGTTTGACGGCCCTACTACAAGTGAAGATGCACCGGTAAGTCCTTTTTTGAATTACAGAATGGATGTTACTTTTGTACATCAAAGTGGTAGTCCAACTATCAAAGTGCCAGGTTATTTTGCGGCAGATGGCAATGCAAAAAATACTTCTGCAAAAGCTGGAAACAAATGGGTAGTGCATTTCAGACCCAGCAAAATAGGAAAATGGAATTATACTGCATCGCTTCAAAAAGGTACAAATTTGGCAATTTACCCAGATAGTATAGGTATTAAAGTCGGTAGTTTTGATGGGCAAAAAGGAGAAATTTTAGTTCAAGAAAATGATAAAACAGGTAATGATTTGAGAGCTAAAGGCAAGCTACTGAAATCAACTAAAAACTTTTTACAATTTGCAGAAAGTAAAGCGTATTTTATGAAATTTGGGCCCGATTCGCCAGAAAATTTATTGAATTATATCGACTTTGATTTTGATGATGTATTAGACAATTGTGCCACCAAATGTTATCAACATTTATGGTCTGGTCATGCAGATGACTACAAAACTGGCAATCCGACTTGGCAAACCAATAAAGGTAAAAATCTGATTGGAGCAATCAATTATTTAGCAGATTCAGCAAAGGTAAACTCTTTTTCTATGTCGCTTCAAGGTGGAGACGACTTGAATGTTTTTCCTTGGACAAAAAAAAATGAGTATGCAAAATTTGATATTTCTAAACTTGATCAATGGGAAACGGTTTTTGAACATGCCGAACAAAAAGGTTTGGTATTGCATTTGAAATTAGCAGAAGCTGAAAATTTCAAAAAATTAAACAATATATTTCTTAAATTATTTTACAGAGAAATGGTAGCTCGTTTTGGTCATCATTTAGGTTTAGAGCTTAATATCAGTGAAGAGTTTGCTGGTGTACAAGGAACAGGATTTGGCACTTATAAAGACGCAGCAATTGTGGCTATAGAAAGAGCTAATTATTTGAAGAAAATTGACGGATACAAAACCCCGATTGCCTTACATACAGGACCCAATACTGGTAAATTAATTTATGACGAAATAATAAATTTAGACCCCAATGCTATTGATATAGCTTCACTACAAGACGCTGAAGCAAATAACTGGGACGCAAGTTACCTTGATGCTAAAAATATTTCACGAAAAGTAAAACAAAAAAATGCCAACTGGGCAATTTATAGTGACGAACAAAATCCGGGTTCAAAAGGTGTGTTTTACTCATCTGTACTTAATTCTAATCATGTAGACTCAGTAAGTAATTTTACAAGAAACGTGCTTTGGGGGAACTTAATCGGCGGTGGTGCAGGTACAATGTGGTATGGAGGTTCTGTAGGTGATTTTCAAACAGAAAATTACAGACGATATAAATCACTACACCATTGGAGCAAAACAGCCGTTGTGGATATTTTCCAAAAGTTGCAACTTCCATTTTGGGAAATGAGTCCGAAAGATTCATTAGCTACGCCAGTGTCAAAACATCAAGCTCTTGCTTATAAAGATAGCTTGTACGTAGTATATACCAAAGATGCCAAAGATTTAAATATTCAATTTAATCTTGACTCTACTGTTTCGTATTCATTACGTTGGTTTAGCCCAACTGACGCAAGAAAGTCTTTTTATGAAGATACAATTTTTGCTGGGGAAAATATAAAAATTAGCTCTCCAAATTTAGAAAACCCCAAAGACTTGATTTTGATTTTGACTAAAATAATACCTCCAGTAATAACTGGAAATGAGCCAGTTAAGTTGAATAAATTGGATATTAAAGTATTTCCAAATCCTTCAATAAAAGGTTTTAATGTTGAAACTAAAGAAAAAGGGATGGTTTACGTTTTTAACTCAAATGGATTGATAGTTGAAAAGTCAATTGCAACCAATAAACAAATTACTGTAGGTGAAAAATTGAAAACGGGCGTTTATTTTTTACATTTCAAAACCAAAAAACAAGAAACTATAATAAAAATTATTAAACAATAATAGAACATAGATTTAGTAAATTTAAAATAAAAAAATCGGGAGAAAAATTCATTTCTCCCGATTTTTTTTGTCTTTATTTTATCAATAGCATTTCTCTGTATTTTGGCAATGGCCATTCATCGTCGTCAACTATTAGCTCTAGTTTGTCTACACAGTATCTTATTTCTTCAAAATAACTTTTCACTTTGGTAGCGTACAATTCAGCTCTTTTTACAATGTCTTCTGTATTGTTAGCTTCTTTTCTTGCTTCAGTCATTTCTTGCTCAAGCGTAGCTATTTTGGACGTGTAAATAGATATTTTTTTGATAATTTCAACTGTTGGAGCAAAATATTGTGCATCAATTCCTATTTCACGTTGTCCACGCACATTGTCTACTAGCTGGGTTTGATATTTCAAAGAAGTAGAAACAATATGGTTGATGGCTAAATCTCCAATAACTCTCGATTCTATTTGTACTTTTTTTACATAGTTTTCCAATTCAATTTCGTATCGAGCATGAATTTCGTCTTTAGAGTATATGCCGTGTTTAGCAAACAAATCTAAAGAAGATTTTGTCAAATAAGATTTCAATGCTTCAGGTGACGATTTTAGGTTAGGTAAGCCTCTTTTTTCTGCTTCTTCAACCCATTCGTCGCCATAACCATTTCCTTCAAATCTTATTTTTTTGGTACTTTTTACATAGCTTTTCAATACTTCCATTATCGCAAGCTCTTTCTTTACGTCTTTTTCCATAATTTGATCTACGTCTTTCTTGAACTGAAAGAGTTGATTGGCAACTATGGTATTGAGTACGGTCATTGGTGAAGCAGAATTTGACGACGAGCCAACAGCTCTAAACTCAAACTTATTTCCCGTAAAAGCAAAAGGAGACGTTCTGTTTCTATCGGTATTGTCGAGCAAAAGTGCAGGTATTTTATTTATACCCAATCTTAAATATACATTTTCGCCTTTTTCGAGCTTTATGTCATTTATTTCGTTCATGTTTTCTAGGTCATCTAGCACTTTGTCCATTGTAGAACCTAAAAAACATGACATAATAGCTGGCGGAGCTTCATTTGAACCCAATCTGTATTCGTTTCCTGCTGTGGCAATAGAGGCACGCAAAAGATCAGAATAGTCGTTTACAGCTTTTACAACATTCATAAAAAACACCAAGAAACGCAAGTTCTCTTTTGGTTTAGAAGAAGGTGCCAAAAGGTTCACGCCTGTGTCTGTGCTCATAGACCAGTTGTTGTGTTTTCCTGAACCATTTATGCCAGCAAAAGGTTTTTCGTGAAAAAGTACTTTCAACTTATGCTTTGTGGCAACTTTATTCATTAAATCCATCAACAAAGCATTGTGGTCACATGCCAAATTTACCTCTTCAAAAGTAGGAGCCACTTCATACTGTGCAGGAGCTACTTCATTGTGTCGGGTTCTTACTGGCATGCCTAATTTCATGGCTTCAAACTCAAAATCGACCATGAAAGAGTTTACCCTTGGCGGAATAGAACCAAAATAATGGTCTTCCAATTGCTGACCTTTTGCCGGAGAATGTCCAAAAACAGTTCTACCTGCCATTAATAAATCTGGTCGTGCATTAAAAAGGGCTTCGTCTATTAAGAAATATTCTTGTTCAGCGCCCAAAGTAGGTATTACTTTAGATACATCACGATTGAAAAAATCTTTCATAACAGTAGTGGCAGCTTTGTCTACCAATTCTATAGATTTTAACAGTGGCGTTTTGTAATCTAGGGCTTCGCCTGTATAAGAAACAAATACCGATGGAATACACAAAGTAGCAGTGCCTGCAGTATTTTCCATAATAAAAGCTGGTGACGATGGATCCCAGCCAGTGTAGCCACGGGCCTCAAAAGTAGATCTAATGCCGCCATTAGGAAACGAAGAGGCATCTGGCTCTTGCTGAACCAATGCTGAACCTTTGAATTTTTCTATAGCTTTGCCAGTGCCTGGTACTATATCAAAAAAGGCATCATGTTTTTCGGCGGTAGTGCCTGTAAGTGGCTGAAACCAGTGTGTATAATGAGTGGCTCCTTTGGAAATAGCCCAAGATTTCATAGCAGCAGACACTTCGTCTGCAGCGTCTCTGTCTATTTTTGAGCCATTTTGAATAGCTGTATTTATTTTAGAATAAGCTTCTGGGCTCAAAAGTGAGCGCATTACTTCATCATTAAAAGTCATGCTTGAATAATAATCCGAAACTTTTTCGGTCGGGACTTTTACACTTACTGGCTGACGGCTCTGTGAAAGCTCCAAAGCCTTAAATCTTGCAATGGCCATAATTTGATAAAATTTAGATTTTAAGTTTAAAAACTGAGTAAATGTAACTGTTTTTTTGTTTTTTATCGAAAAAAAGGTTTGAAATTTATCTAAATATTAATCTTTTTTTAAAATTTAACATAGATTTTATATTTTGTTTAATAAACAAAAGTTGCTTAAAAATAGATTTTTTTTAATATAAATAGAACTTTAAAAAGATGTTAATGCTCTAAAATTGATTTTTTTGAAATTCTTTTTTTTTAATAAATATTTAGTATTAATTTTAATTGATAATTTTTAAAGCTATTCTTTCAAAAAAAACGTATAAAATCAATTTTCAGGATTAAATACACAGTTTATTTGTAAAAAAGATAGCGAATGTCTAAAAATTAGTTTTAAGAATAAATAAATTTCGTTTTTAATTTTTTATCAAAAAATCATGTCAAAGGCTAAACTTGAGTACATTTGGTTGGATGGCTACAAGCCAACACAAAGTCTTAGAAGTAAGACTAAAATAGAGAATAATTTCAGTGGTAAATTGGAAGATTGCGATATGTGGTCTTTTGATGGTTCATCTACAGAGCAAGCTCCAGGCGGTTCTTCAGATTGCCAATTGAAACCAGTTTATATTTGTAAAGATCCAGAGCGTTCGTTGTTGGGAACACCATCTTACTTGGTAATGTGCGAAGTTTTAGACGCTAATGGCAATCCTCATTCATCAAATGGTCGTGCTACTATCGAAGACGATGACAATGATTTCTGGTTTGGTTTTGAGCAAGAATATTTCTTGTATGATACAGAAACTAATCTTCCAATAGGATTTCCAACAAACGGATACCCACGCCCACAAGGTCCATATTACTGTTCAGTAGGAGCAAGAAATGCTTACGGACGTAATATCATAGAAGAGCATTTGGAATATTGCTTGCAAGCAGGTTTAAATGTAGAAGGTATCAATGCAGAAGTAGCTGCAGGTCAATGGGAGTTTCAATGCTTTGCCAAAGGTGCAAAACAAGCTGGAGACGAAATCTGGATTGCACGTTATTTACTAGAAAGAACTTGTGAGAAATACGGTCTTTGGGTAAACTACCACTGTAAGCCACTTGGCGATACAGATTGGAATGGTTCTGGTATGCACGCTAACTTCTCAAATACAGCATTGAGAACTGCTGGTAACAAAGAAGTTTATGACATTATTTGTCAAGCTTTTGCACCAGTAGTAAAAGAACACATAGAAGTTTACGGAGCTGACAATCATTTAAGATTGACTGGTAAGCACGAAACACAATCTATCGATCAATTTTCTTACGGCGTTTCAGACCGTGGAGCATCTATCCGTATACCTATCGCAGCTGTACAAAAAGGATGGAAAGGATGGTTGGAAGATCGTCGTCCAAACTCTGCTGCAGATCCATACAAAGTAGCAGCAAGAATTATCAAAACTGTAAAAACTGCTAAATTTTAGTTTTTACGTTAAATAATACCAACAAAAAAGAGACTGCCAAATTGGTAGTCTCTTTTTTGTTGTAAAAAAAGCTGTTTCGAAAAGATTTTATAAGTTTTAAAATATAATTTTCTTAAGAAAAGTTAAAATGTTTGTTTTGTGATTTTGACCAAACTAAATTGTATTCGAATTTATTATTTACATAAATACTAAATTCTTTTGTTGGTATTAATCTGTTTTAAAATTAGGTTTATTGAGAACAATTACCTTCAATATTTCGAGCAAACAAATTAAGGCTGGTAAATTAATAAATGGAAAATTGACTTTCATAACACAAAATTTACAAAATGGAATTTAATTTTACCTATTATACAAGACTTTATAATTAAAAATTTATAAATTAATGTTATATATTTTAAAAATTAATAGTATGAAAAATTTAATTTTTGTTATTAATATTTTACTGTTGCTGTCAAGTTGCAGCAGGAATGATGATGAAAATAAATCATATCCTGAATGTTTGAGCAATATTATTTCTACTGTTCAACAGATTCCTGTTCAAAAACCTAAAGTTGAAGTGAAAAAATATAAATATTAGAATCAGATAGTTTATACAGTAAACATTATTAAACCTGATGGTTCATCTTTAGTAGTTTATGATGAAAGTTGTAATTTAATTTGTTCTTCTGGAAATACAATAGTGGGTACTCCTTTTGACACATGTATTGACTGGAATACTGCAACCTATTTAGAAACTGTTTGGACAGACCCAAGATAAAAAAATGGCAACAACAGCTAAGTCAAAGTGTATCGATAAACTAAAGTCTAATTGCTTGTACCTGATAAACAAGCCTGTGAATGACAATGGAAAGGTAGAAAATCCCTTTTTAGATGCTACAAAGGTGTATTCAAACATAGAAGGAGGATTAGGTTTTTGGGGTGCTATTCAAACAAAAAAAATAAAAATCGAAAAATGAGATATTTGTAAATATTTCCATCCATCCCACACATTCTGAATCAAGTTTTTACAAAAAATCATTGCAGAAAGCCTAAACTTTATCATCGAATTTTAGTTTAATTTTTTAACTTTGAATAAGTTTTAAATTTAATCTAACAATCGCATGTCAACTAATACAGCCATAGAACCATTATTGCAAGAAGACCCCAATCGTTTTGTCTTGTTTCCAATCAAGCATGACGATATTTGGCAATTTTATAAAAAAGCTGAAGCTTCTTTTTGGACGGCAGAAGAAATAGACTTACACGAAGATATTGCAGATTGGAAAAGATTGAACGATGGCGAGCGTCATTTTATCTCTCATGTATTGGCATTTTTTGCAGCATCAGATGGTATTGTGAATGAAAATTTAGCTGTTAATTTCCTTGCAGAAGCTCAATATGCTGAAGCTAAATGCTTTTATGGTTTTCAGATTATGATGGAAAATATCCATTCTGAAACTTATTCGTTGTTGATAGATACTTATATTCAAAATCCTGTTGAAAAAGACAAAATGCTTCGTGCAGTAGATACGATTCCTTGTGTGAAGAAAAAAGCTGATTGGGCTTTAAGATGGATTGAAAATGGAAATTTTGCAGAAAGACTTATTGCATTTGCTGCGGTAGAAGGAATATTTTTCTCGGGTTCATTTTGTTCTATATTTTGGTTGAAAAAAAGAGGTTTGATGCCTGGCTTGTCGTTTTCAAATGAGCTTATTTCAAGAGATGAAGGTTTGCATTGCGATTTTGCTTGCCATTTATATACCGAACACATAGTAAACAAATTGCCAGAATCTGATGTGTATGCCATTATTATGCAGGCTGTAGAAATGGAAAAAGAATTTGTTTCTGATGCATTGCCTGTTTCATTGATAGGCATGAATTCGGCATTGATGTGCCAGTATATAGAATTTGTAGCGGATAGGTTATTGGTTTCTTTAGGTTTACAAAAAAAATATAATGCAACCAATCCTTTCGATTTTATGGAAATGATTTCTTTACAAGGCAAAACCAATTTCTTTGAAAAAAGAGTAGCAGAATACCAAAAGTCTGGGGTTATGTCAGAAAAAGATTCGATGTCGTTTTCTTTGGACGAAGATTTTTAATCTAAATAAAAATTTAATACAAAAAATAGCTCATTAATGTTTATGAGCTATTTTTTTTGAAATTATTTTTGAAATAAAAGCTATAAAATGATACGAGTTCCGTCTTCTATGAATAATGCTGATTTTGAATCGCTCAAAATTCAAGACGCTGTGTTTGTAGCTTATAGAAATAATGAAACTCCTCTAAGAAACGAAGTTTTTTTTGAAGAACATGCAGTAATATTTGTTTTGGAAGGAGAGAAGAAGTTTGTTTCGCCAAGTAAAACCATTTATGTACGAAAAGGACAATTGGTTTTTATACGTCGAGGTTATTATTTTATGCAAGAAACACTGGATGTGAACTATAAAAGTTTGGTTTTTTTCTTTAATGAAAAGCTTTTAAAAGAGTTTGTAGGTCAAAATTTTTCCTTGTTTCAAAAAGATATTAACAAGAAAGTTCTTTCTGATGTGTCTGAAATAATGGTGTTTGATGTTATTCAAAATATTCAAAAATTTACTGAAACTATTTTTCCTTTTTTTAATAGAAAAAGTATTTATCAGGAATATTTTTTAAAACTTAAATTACACGAACTTTTATTGAATATATTAGAAATAGACAATAGCAATCATTTTAAAAAAATGCTTTGGAGCTTATACAATGGCGAAAAGTTAGATTTAGATTATTTGATGAATTCGTATTATTTAAGAACTTTGTCTGTAGCGGAGTTGGCTAGGTTGTCAGGTCGAAGTTTGTCGGTTTTTAAAAGGGATTTTCATAAGCAATTTCAATGTTCGCCAGCTTATTGGATTAAAAATAAGCGACTAGAGTATGCTTATTTGATTTTAAAAAATACAACCAAAAGTGTGAATGAAATAAGTTTGGAAATAGGTTACGAAAGCGTTTCTCATTTTATTAAAGCTTTCAAGGAAAAATACCAAACTACCCCTTCATTGTTAAGCAAAAACGAAGGTGCTTAAAATCTCAATACAAAATGTTGTTTGGGTTGATTTTTTCTAAAAAAAACTATTCCAAGGTAAAATAAATCTATTGAAATCATCACATCTGGATGTTGTACAATTTCTTTCCATGCTTTTTCCATGCCAGCTGACCAATAGATGTCATCAAAAATAAAAAAGGTGTCTTGATGTGCCTTGGCTTTGCAAGTTTCAAAGTATGCCATAGTAGCATGGTACTGGTGATTGGCATCAAAAAAAACAAAGTCTATTTTAGGTAGATTTTGTATTGTTTCGGGCAAAGTATGATCGATATTTCCAATTACAATTTTGATATTTTTCGCATCCAATTTGTCGAAGTTTTTTTGAGCTATTTGGGCTGTTTCTGGGCATCCTTCAAAACTAAATATTGTAGCATCAGGGTAAGCTTCAGCTTGATAAAGTGTAGTGATTCCTAAAGACGTGCCAAGGTCTAAAACAGTATTTGGTTTGAAATGATGCACCAATCGATAGATAAGTTGTGCAATTTTTTTTGGTTTTTCTGCATTTTTAGCAATACTGGCTATGCTTCTCTGAGGCTTATTGTTAGTTTTTGAACCAGCACCAAAATCGGTTATTGTAATAAAATTATTGTTTTTTTTAAGTGATTTTCTAAGCTCTTCTATCTTGTTGATTCTGTTGTTTGGATTGGTTTTGACTTTAATTATTTTAGTATAAAGTTCAAAAACAAAAGGAGAGTGCAGGCTGTGTTCGTTTTTTGATAAATATAAAAACTTTAAATAACGTTTTAGCAAAATATAAAGGTGTTTAGTTTAATAAATGTGGTACAATAAGCGTAAAGTCAGGAATTTCTACTTCAAATATTTTCCCATCCATTATTCGTTCCATTTGATAAGTGCCGTTCATTTTTCCTATACTGCTAGATAGATTGCAGGCACTTGTATAGTTATATGCTTGTTCTGGCTCTAAGGTAGGTTGTACGCCAACTACTCCTTCGCCTTCTACTTCTCTTGTTTGGCTTGTTAGGTCTGTTATGTACCAGTGTCTTCTGAGTAGTTTAAATGTAAAATTGCTTTTGTTTTCTATTTTGATATGGTACGAAAATACAAAATGTTCCTGACTAGGGCTGGAATATTCAGGCTGAAATCGGGTTTCAACAGATACTTTTATGCCATGTGTTGTAGCTGTAATCATTTTATGATAATAAATTTTTAGGCTTTGAACGTTTATTTACATTTTATTTTAAAAACCTTCATGACCTAATAAATGTTTATTCAAAACTAATTTAAACTTTTTTTTTTATTCATCAATTTTTCAAACGTTTTTTTTAATGAGTTTAGCCATATAAAATCCATCGCAAACGTCTGTGTATGGATTGGTTGATTTTTGCTCAATTAGCGTCCATTCATTTGGGTTATTGTGGATGAAATTTGCAATTTGTTTTTCATTTTCGGAAGGCAAAATACTACAAGTGGCATATACCAAAGTTCCGCCAGGTTTGAGCATTTTGCTGTAATTTTCGAGAATATAGGCTTGTGTTTTTTTGATTTCTGCTATGAATTCTAGGTTTAGTTTCCATTTTGCATCTGGATTTCTTCTCAACACTCCAAGTCCTGAACAAGGTACATCCAAAAGTATTTTGTCGGCACTTTGATAAAGATTTTTTAAAGCTTCTGGGTTGATTAATTGCGAGTTAATGATGTTTATTCCATTTCTTTGGGCTCTTTTTTGGAGTTCAATGAGTTTGAAATTTTCTATATCCATAGCGGTTATTTTTCCTTTGTTTTGCATAATGGTTGCCATATGCAATGCTTTCCCACCTGCACCTGCGCAGCCATCTATTACAATTTCGCCTGGTTGTGGGTTTAGGAACTGTGCTATTTTTTGGGAACCTAAATCTTGTACTTCGAAGTGTCCTGCTAAATAAAGCGGATGCCTGTGTATGTTGATTTTTTTAGATAAGCGTAAAGCATCTTTTTCTGTTTCAAAAGTTTGAATTTCGTTGTCTTCTAATGCTTTTATTATTTCGTTTTTGTTTCCCTTTAAAGTGTTTATACGAATATCTAAAGGTGCTGTTGTATTGAGAGATGTGAGTATTTCGTTCCAGTTTTTGCCTATTTCATTTTCTCCGATTTCATCTAACCAATCTGGAATTGAATGTATAATTTTCCTCTCAGATTTTACACTAAAATATTTTTGTTTTATATTATCTGAATCTATTTTTTCAAACTCAACCCAATTAGGTATTGCTGTCTCAGTTTTATTTTCTAGGTGTAAAGGTTTTATAATAAGCCAAGTAGCCAATAAAGTATAGCATTCGTTATGAGTGATATTTTTGGTGTCACAGTTGGTACATTCTAGTATCAATCGCCACCATCTTATCATTTCCCAGCAGTGTTCTGCTATAAATGAACGGTCTCTTGCTCCCCATTTTTTGTTTGATTTTAATAGATTTTCTATGGTTCTATTGGCATGGCGATTTTCTACCATTATGTTAAAAATGGCTTGTGTGCAAGCTTCAGCTAAGCTTTTGTGTAGTTTCATTCTATTGTATTCTTTTTTATCAATTACGTAAAATGTACGATTTGTTGGTTTGTTTTGTTCAGAATATTTTCTGGTAAAACATTTATTATAGTTTCTTTGAGTGCCTTCAGAAAAGCGTTTTTATTGTAATTTACCGAACATACCAAACTTATTTCTCTTACAGGAGCGGGCTCTACAAAATGCCTGACTTGTTTTTGTCTTTTTTCTTCAAAATCTAAAGTACAAAGTTCGGGTAAAATAGTGATACCATTGTTCCTGTCTACCATTTTTATTAATGTTTCAAGGCTACCAGCTTGGTATTCAAACTGATGCTTTGTGATGGCATGCTTGCGAAGTTCACATAGGTTTTCTATTTGTGACCTTAGGCAATGCCCTTCTTCTAACAACCACAATTCTGCGGGGTCAATTTCTTGAGAAACAGCGTATTTTTTTTGATAAAGTGCATTTTCTTGCGAAACATAGAGCAACAATTCTTCTTGAAATATAGGTGTTTCTTTGAGGACTTTGTTTTGCAATGGTGTTGCCATTAATCCAATATCTAATTTGTTGGTAATCAGTCCTTCTGTGATTTGTTGGGTGGTTTGTTCTCTTACTTTTAGGTTTATATCTGGATATTTTTCTATGAAATTGTTTAAAAATAAAGGCAATAAATAGGGAGCTAAAGTGGGTATTACGCCAATTTTTAATTCGCCACTCAGATTTTTTTTATCTTGATTGACTACATTTTCTATTTTTTGAAATTCAGATAATGTAAGCCTTGCTTGATTCACTATTTCCAATCCAATAGGTGTACACACTATAGGATGCTTGCTACGGTCGAAAATTTTGGTGTTGAGCTCATCTTCCAATTTTTGAATTTGCATGCTCAATGTAGGTTGGGTTATGCAACAACTTTTAGATGCTTTTACAAAATTTTTGTAATTGTCTACAGCAATTATGTATTCTAATTGGGTAATTGTCATAGTATTATGATTTTTGATAGATATTATCTATAAAGATATATAAACTATCGATTTGTTAATTAATTTTTAATCGTTCATTTTTGCAAAGTAAATTTTATTAATTCATTTTAAACACATAATAAATGTTATCATTAGGTTCAAAATTTCCGTCTTTCGACAAAATTTCGGTTGTTTCTTTAGAAAAAGGTAAAGAGTTCAAAAATATTACTTCAGAAGATCATAAAAAAGACGGTAAATGGTTGGTTATGTTTTGGTGGCCAAAAGATTTCACATTTGTATGTCCAACAGAAATTGCATCTTTTAACAAAGCAAATTCTGACTTTTCGGATAGAGATGCACAACTAATAGGAGCTTCTACAGATTCTGAATTTGTACACTTAGCTTGGAGAAAAGACCATGAAGATTTGAAAGGTTTGAAATTTCCAATGTTGGCAGATACGTCAAAATCTTTGGCTGAAGAATTAGGTATTTTAGAAGCTAACGAGAAAATTGCTTACAGAGTAACTTATATCGTAGATCCTCAAGGAATTATCAGATGGGTATGTGCAAACGACCTTTCTGTGGGTAGAAATGTAGACGAAGTGTTACGTGTATTGGATGCACTTCAAACAGACGAACTTTGTCCTTGCAACTGGAAATCAGGTGACGCAACTTTGTAATATTTAATTGTTAATTCTCATAGAGTTTTTTCTCTATGAGAATTAATAAAACGTGTAAAAATAAATACGCTAGTTTTTTCTCTATGAGAATTAATAAAACGTGTAAAAATAAATACGCTAGTTTTTTCTCTATGAGAATTAATAAAACGTGTAAAAATAAATACGCTAGTTTTTTCTCTATGAGAATTAAT
The DNA here is from genome assembly GCA_017988135.1 of Pseudarcicella sp. Classification (GTDB taxonomy): domain Bacteria; phylum Bacteroidota; class Bacteroidia; order Cytophagales; family Spirosomataceae; genus JAGNSI01. The sequence goes on along the minus strand of JAGNSI010000004.1, from coordinate 1,007 downwards.
AAAACGTGTAAAAATAAATACGCTAGTTTTTTCTCTATGAGAATTAATTTTAACGCAGAATAAATGACACTCAGCAACAACGAAACCAAATTGAATCTGTACGAAGCTGTAAACATATCGTCAGAAACTGAAAGTGCTTTGATAGAAAAATTGAGCAACGCAGATCATCGCTATTTGAAAGACCTTAAAATCAACATAACCAATGTGTTGAAAGAAGGAAACCTTAGCGCAAAAGAAATATTTTTGACTGCCTATGCTGTAGCTATCAACGAAAAAAATGAATTATTGAAAGTTGCTTTTGAGCAATTAAGTATTAAAAATGGAGCTACAGAGCCTGAGTTAGTAGAAACTTTATCTTGCGTATCTTTGATGAACGCTAATAATATTTACTACAGATTTCGTCATTTTGTAAACAAAGATAGCTATACCAACGCTCCAGCTGGTATCAGAATGTCGATAATGGCAAACCCAATTTTGGGTAAAGAGTTTTTTGAGTTGATGTCTTTAGTCGTTTCTAGTATAAATGGTTGCGAAATGTGTGTAACCTCACATGAAGCATCAGTAAAAGCTCATGGTGGTACAGAAGCTAGAATAATGGATGCTGTAAGATTAGGAGCTATCTTAAAAAGCTTTATTGTGCTTTTGTAAGTGATGAGTAGTGTTTTTGAGGTGGCGAATCCAAGATTTGATTGAATTTCTTAGCCAAGTTTTTTTTGTAATTAGCCACCTCGTCGAATTGTTAGTCTTTAAAAAACAACAATATCAAACTTGAAGATTAGAGTCAAATTTAATTAGAAAAATCGTACATTTGTAAAGACAATTTTTACTAAAAAAATGAACAAGAAATTAATTCGATTTGACTGGGCAATAAAGAGACTTTTGAGAAACAAAGCCAATTTTGTTGTACTAGAAGGTTTCTTGAGCGAACTTTTGTTTGAAAATATCAAAATTGAACAAATTCTTGAAAGTGAGAGCAACCAAGAATCTGACTATGATAAGTTTAATAG
>JAGNSI010000196.1 GCA_017988135.1 Pseudarcicella sp. | reverse complement strand
TCTTGGGATTCGCCAGAGATAAAAGGCGGATATATATTTGAGCCAGCAGGTACTAATATTACAGAAAATCAAATTTTTGCAATCAATACACATGGATTTTTTGGTTATTTCGATGGGTTGAAAAATGTCAAAACAAAAGTAAAATACCTGAAACCTCAAGATTTTTACGGAGCGAGTTCTACAATAAACGTAAAAAATGAAGTCAATTTTGATGTTTTTAGTTACGACAATTACCCAGAAATGGTGGACGCACCCATCATGTACTCAAAGCCAGATACCACCATTCTGAAAATCGGGGGTGCCGAAATTTTGGTTTCAGTATATTCACCCAATCAGAAAGCAACATCAAAAGAAATAGCTAACAATATTAAAACCCTGTTAGAAGCTCAAAAAGAATATTTAGGAGGAAAACTCCCCATCGAGAAATATGCATTTTTGATAATCCTTTCAGACAATGTAAAAGAATCTTATGGAGCGCTAGAGCATTCATTTTCATCATTTTATTTTTTGCCAGAAGGAGATGCTGAGGAACTATCACAAACCATAAAAGACGTTTGTGCACATGAATTTTTTCATATTATTACACCACTAAGTATTCACTCTGAAGAAATAGGTGATTTTGATTTTAATGAGCCTAAAATGTCACAACATCTATGGCTCTACGAAGGAATGACAGAGTACGCAGCCGGTCATATGCAGGCAAAGTACAATTTGGTTTCTACCGAAAAATACCTCGACATGCTCAGTAATAAAATAGAAAATATGTTTACTAGCTTTGACGACACTTTGCCCTTTACAGAAATGTCTAAAAACGTGCTCGACAAACATAAAAAACAATACGGAAACGTCTACGAAAAAGGAGCATTGATAGGAATGTGCTTGGATGTAAAATTACGTGAACTATCAGCTGGGAAATATGGAACGCAAGACATGATGCGAGATTTGTCTAAATTTTACGGAAAAAACAAGTCGTTCAAAGACAACGAACTTTTTGGTAAAATTATAGAAATTACCAAGCAACCCAGCCTCAAAGATTTTTTTGTAAAATATGTTTCGGGAAAAGAACCACTTCCCATCAAAGAAACCTTTGCTTCGGTAGGAATCAATTACCAAAAAAATAAAATCACAAAAGTATTGTCGATAGGTTTTTCACCTACAGCTTTAGATTTGAACAAAGAAAGTAAAATGATTTACCTCAAAAATATTGAAGAAATAAACGAAACAGGTAAAAAACTGGGGTTGAAACAAAACGATGAATTAGTTTCTATAAATGGTAAATCCTTGTTGTTGAAAGACTTCAGTAATACAATGAAGAACTTTTATAAAGAAATAAAAAATGGAGATAAAATTGAATTGGTAGTAAATAGAAACGACGAAAATAATACGCCAAAACCCATTACTTTACAAACAGAATTGCAAGAAATAGAAATTACAATAAACAATAGTTTAGAAATTATAGAAAACCCAACAGAGGCACAAAATTTGCTAATGAAATATTGGCTTACACCAGCAAATTAATCTCAGAATAAAAATGAATTTAAAGTTTACACCCATAATAATATTGTTTTTTTTCATAGTAAGCTTTCAAACAAAAGCCCAAAACGACCATAAGTATTTATTTTTATTGAAAGATAAAAATAACAATGGATTTGATATCAGTAAGCCAGAACAATTTCTATCTCAAAGAGCTATTGAACGTAGAAAAAAACAAAAAATAGCCATTACCCCACAAGATTTACCAGTGACTAAAGCTTATACAGAAGCTATAAAAAGTCAGGGTGCAAAAATATGGTATACATCCAAATGGATAAATGGCGTTGTAGCTCAATGCGACAGCCTCACGATGCAAAAAATAAAAAAACTTGCTTTTGTGAAAGGTATCGAAGGAGATAAATTCCTTGAGTCGCCATATGATTCTTGCAGATTTTATCCAGAAATACCTGATACTGACGAAATTTCCGACTATCAAATAATAAGAAATGGGAATGCTATAAATTACGGAGATTCAAAAAATCAATTAGAAATGTTGGGAATAGACCAGCTTCACAAACAAGGATTTCGAGGTGAAGGTATGATGATTGGCGTTTTGGACGATGGCTTTAGAAATGCTCAAAAAGTACCTTATCTGAAAACTGTTTTTGATGAAAAAAGAATTGTAAGTACATTTAATTTTACAAGAAATCAAAAAGGCGTTTACAATGATGGAGGTCATGGTACCAATGTGCTAAGTATTATTGCGGCAGACCTAGAAGGCGAACTTTACGGAGGAGCTTATAAATCTTCTTACGTATTAATGGTTACAGAAGACGAGCATCAAGAAGCATTATTAGAAGAAGCTAATATGCTCATTGCTTTAGAATATGCAGACAGCACAGGGGTAGATGTATTGAATGCATCGCTTGGATATGTGGATTTTGATGATGAAACAGTTTACAGCTATGAGCAAAGAGATGGCAATACTACATTGGCCGCTAGAGCTGCAGATTGGGCGGCAGCAAAAGGGATGGTTTTTGTAGTTTCCGCAGGGAATTCAGGCTCAGGTGATCATATTTCAACCCCTGCTGATGCTGATTCTGTATTGACAGTTGGTAGTGTAATGTCTAATAGAGAATATCATGAAATGACCTCGATTGGTCCAAGAACAGACGGTGTTATCAAGCCAGATGTAATGGCAAAAGGTTCTTCAACAACTATAGGATATACTAACGGTGAAGTTGGTAATGGAAATGGAACATCTTTCGCTGCACCTCTGGTGACAAGTTTTGTGGCCACTTTTTGGCAAGCAAACCCAGAAAAAACAGCTTTTGAAATAATACAATCTATCAGAAAATCGGGTAATTATAGCACTTCTCCTTCTCCATTGATGGGTTTTGGCATCCCAAACCTTGCAATAGCTAAAAAATATTTACTAAATCCCGAAGATTTTATGGTTACAGGGACAGAAAGCAAACCTTTAAAATTCGAAATTTCACCTAATCCATTTACTAATAAAAGTTTACCAAAAATAACATTGAAAGAAAAAAACAATTTATTCAGTGCATGGGTTTTAGACCTACAAGGTAAAGTAGTATGGCAAGCGATAAACCTGAAAAGTTCTGAGATATTACCTTTAGAACATTTGAAAATAGGGGAGTATATCCTAAAAATTGCCAATGGTAAAGCCACAGCAACGCATAAGCTAGTCAAGGCTGATTAATTCTTGATTTAGCTTTATTTTGAAAAATACAAATGATGAAAGTAAAGACCACCATATTGATTATTTTTGCTTTGATGGGTGTTTTCGATACATTTTGTCAAAATCATAAATATCTTTTTTTGTTGAAAGACAAACAAAACTCTCTGTTTACTAGTCAAAAACCATTAGAATTTTTAAGTCCAAGAGCTGTAGAGAGACGCAAAAAACAAAGAATAAAGATTACCGAACAAGATTTTCCTGTAAATCCTAACTATATAAAAGACATTCAAAATCAAGGAGCTACCATTTGGTATTCTTCACGATGGATAAATGGTGTTATGGCAGAATGCGACTCTGCAACTGCACAAAAAATAATTTCATTACCTTTTGTAAAAGGCATCGAACTAAACACTTATTTAGAAAGTCCCAAAGACAAAGGTATAGTAAGTGACACACCGCCTATAGCAATCAGTTTTTTACAATTTCCAAGCACACCCAATGCTGATACTATAAAATATGGTGATTCTAAAAATTAATTAGAAATTTTAGGCATTGATAAACTGCATCAGAAAGGATACAGAGGAGAATGAATCTTGATAGCTGTTTTAGATGATGGTTTTAAAAATGCTGATAGAG
>JAGNSI010000195.1 GCA_017988135.1 Pseudarcicella sp. | reverse complement strand
ATTAAAAAATTAATTTAATTCTTCAAAAAACAATAATTTATTAATTAGTAAAGATTCATTAAAATTCACAAAAACCGTGTAAATACATTAAAAACAGGGTATTTATCAACAAAAAAGCTACCCTTTTGAGGTAGCTTTTTTTCAAAACCATTAATTCCGATTTCAACCATTTTTACTTTTTCTTCACAGCTGGTTTTACCACAGTTGAAGTACTAGTAGCAGTAGTTGTTGCAGCAGTTGTTTTAGTAGTTGTAGTAGTTGTCGATGTGCTTGTCGACTTCACTGCACCTTTTATTGGAGGAACTGCGGGAGCTGGAACAACTAAAGTAGGATTAAGCTCTGCTTTCAAGTTTTCTGGATCTTCTGGTTTAACAGAAAGTGCTTTATCAAGATACACCTGAGCATTCACCAAGTCTTTTTTGAAACTTGCATAATAACCTACCAAATATTTTGAAGCATTGTAATAATACTCTTTATTTTCAGTGTATTTTACTGAAGCATCTGTTTTGGCATAATCGGCTGCAGCAATAAACTTTTCATAATGTGGACCAGCTAACCATTCCTCTCCTTTTGAGTCAATTATAGTATTAATAGACGCTCTGTTGTAATAATAAAATGGCCATTTGGGCAACATTTCAGACGCTTTTTGATAGTATTCATCAGATAATTTAGCAGTTGACACTCTATTAGCAGTATCAGACTTAGGCATAACCACAGCAGTATTAAAATAATTTTTGGCAACGTTAGCATAATCACCGCTTGCCAAATTAAGTTTTTTAAATTTCTTCCACTCTATAGACTTGATACCTGCTTCAGCAGCACTTCTGTATTTCTTCATTTTCACCAACAAATCATACATTGTCTGATAGTTATTGTTCATTGTATCCTCTACAGCAGCTTTTGCATAGTAATCTACCGCAATAGAATCTTTAGATAAACCTTGGTAAGCACGACCAAAATACACGTTATCCATATAAAATGGTTTAACACCAGCTTTCACCATCAAATTCAAGTTTTCTAAACCTGCATCGTATTTAGCTTGCTCTACGTTTGAGTAGCCTTTCAGACGAAACATATCGTTGTTTTGATATTTTTGATCTTCAGCTTTTTTGGTATACTCCAATGCTGTAGGATAATCTTTTGCCAAAAACATCAATCTTGCTACATCAAACAGCACCGAAGGCGAAGCCTCAGCTTTAGTTGCATATTTTTTAAATTGCACTGAAGCTAACTGATATTTAGAGAAAATAATATAATATTCGCCCAAACGCTTGTAAACAGGTGCATAGTTTGAATCAATTTTTACAGCAGAATTATAATTATTGATGGTTTCTTGGTAATTTTTACCTCTCAAATACACCACACCCACTTTTGTAACAGCTTTTACATTGTTAGGATTTACTGCCAAAGCTTGCTCATAAGCAGATACTGCAGGACCACCATCGTTTTTAATCAAAAAAGCATCTCCTTTAATAATTTGTTGCTCTTCTGTTAATGGTTTTTGAGTTTTAGTAGCAATCATGTCTATCAATCGGATAGCTTCACCTGGGTCGTTATTACCTTTTTCTAAATTTGGCTCACCTAATCTATAAAACATTGTATATGCCTCAGCAATTCTAAAAAGTACATCTACATTTTTGCCTTTGGTGTCTAAAATAATTTTATCGAAAGCTATTTTTGCTTCATTCAATTGCTTATTAGCAACTAAAATGGCAGCATTCCCAACCAAGTTGAGTGCTTGTTTTGGATTAGCAATAAGACCTTTGTCGAAATTGGCTTTTGCTTGAGCATAATCACCTGTTTTGAGGTGATAATATCCTAAATAATAAAAATTATCTGCAGATGGTGAACTAGCAACTAAGCTTTCGAAAGTAGATTTAGCTTTAGCAGGCTGGTCTCTATCTAGCTGAACCATTCCGTCATTTACACTTTGTCCAAAAACAGCCGATGCCGATAAGGAACAAACCAATGCAAGTGTTAGAGATTTGTTTTTTAACTTCATTTTTAAATATTATTTTAATGGTCAAATTTGTAAAAAAAAGTACCGAATATGCTTTTATTACAAAACACAAATATAGTTCTAAAAATTGTAGATATTGTATTATATATTTTCAAAATTGTATCAATATTTTCACATTGTATACTTATTTTAGAATAATTCTACAAAAAAAGTCAATATTTTAGTAAATCATTTCGGAAGCTCCACAGTTCGTATTTCTATCGGTTTTGCCATGGGTAATAAACCGCCCTTTTGTGCGACCAATTGCCCTACATGACTGATCATATAATTTGCAAAACCAGTACCCAAACCTCCGTAGCCTTCTTTTAAGATTATTTTCACATCTCTTCTTAATGGATAACGCTTTAAGGCTAAATTATACCCGAAAGGTTCAAATATATCATCAACTGTAGGATTGTCTTTTTCGGTAAGCCCCAAAACATTTATGTCTTTAATAAAACCTATTGAAGCTGGGTCGTCGCCATCACTAATCCAATTGACGCCAATAACACCCATCGAAAAAGGATTTTTCTTAACAAATTCTACCACTTCTTCGTTGGATTTAACTGCAAAAAAAGGCAAATTATTTCTTTCCTTGATATCAAACTTTTTAAGCAGGTAATTAAGGTTACTGCCATTGGCATCATCAAACACCAACGTAACTTTTCCACTATTTCCATTTGGGCTCAATTGAGACCATTTTGTGATATTACCATTCATCAAATCCTTCATTTTGTTTACATGAAACGATTTTACTGGATTATTGGAATGAGTTATCAGCGCCAGAGCGTCACCTACAAACTTAAAACTCCTATATCTGATATCAGTTTTTGTAAAAACTTGCTGTTCAGCGTCAGTCAAATCTCTTGAAATTATCGCCATTCTTGCACTGTCGTTAAGGATATCAGCAACGGCAGTAGCTTCATTGGTAAATTTTAAATTAATTTTAGACTTTGGGTAAGTGTTCATGAAAGCATCTCTTTCTGCCTCCATTATTGGGCGAAATGCCTTGTCTACCACAACAGTAATTTCACCCTCAAAATAAGAATCAGCATTTTTCTTAGCTTGCTTAGACTCACATCCACCAAAAAATAATGTAGCCAGTACAAAAAGCGACTTAACTTTTAAACTATTAAAATTATTCATCATTATTTTCTTTATTGTTTTTAAAATCTGAATACACCCTGAAAAGCCTGAATGCACTATAAATAATCATCATGATACCTATGGTAGTTTTAACGGGCAAACCAATAATAGAGTTGCTCAATAAAAAACTTTTCTCGTCAGCCACAGCGATATTAATAAATACAATTCCTAAAACAAAATAGGCAATAGCGATAAAAAGTTTGACCAATAATGGAAAATTAGTTTTTTGCATAATAAATGAAATAAAGCCAAAAAGCCCCCCAATATACAAGAGGGAGGCTTTTTGTGAATGTATAATAATGTTAATCTGTTGGCAATGAAAAAACAATAGGTACTGAATAACTAACCCTTACAGCTCTACCTGATTGCTTACCAGGTGTCCATCTTGGAGTCATTTTAAGAACCCTTACAGCTTCTTCGTCACAACCAAAACCAACACCTTTCAACACTTTGATATCTTCAATAGAACCATCTTTATTAACTGTAAACCTTAATATTACTTTACCAGCAATATTGTTCTCTGTAGCTTCTGCAGGGTATTCTATATTTTTACCTAAGAATTTACCAAATGCTGACATACCCCCTGGAAACTCAGGATTCTGCTCAACAGCTGTAAAGATTTCTTCTTCTTTAGGAGCTGGAGGCTCTACCGCAGCTGGTGGAGCTGGAG
>JAGNSI010000194.1 GCA_017988135.1 Pseudarcicella sp. | reverse complement strand
CATCAGCTTCTCACTAAAAAAGATTTACATTTAATAGAAAAAAACCAAGAAAGAGTAAATTTCCTTTCACAAAATGGTTTTGAAAGTATTTTTCCAGAAATCGAAGAGGGCATCAGAAACACAGACATCATTATACTGGCGGTAAAACCTCAAGATTTTCAAACTGTAGGAGAAAAAATATCAACAACCATAGAACCCAATCAAATACTATTGAGTATAATGGCAGGAATCACTATTTCTAAAATAGCTACCATCACAAAACACGAAAGTATAATACGAGCGATGCCAAATACTCCAGCTATATTGGGCTTGGGCATGACTGCTTTCTGCTGCTCATCAACAATAGATCAAAAACAAAAAGAAGCAATAAAAAAACTGATCGAAACAACTGGAAAAACCATTATTCTTGACGACGAAAACCTAATAGATGGTGTAACAGCAATAAGCGGAAGCGGACCGGCATATTTTTATTATTTTATAAAAGCTATGGTAGAAGCTGGCGAAAAAATGGGCATCGACAAAGAAATAGGACTTCAACTAGCTACCCAAACAATGCTCGGGGCACATCAGTTGATTGAAAACAGCGATGGAAATTTAAATAATCTTATAAGCATGGTTACCTCAAAAGGCGGAACCACCATAGCGGCATTGGAATGCTTTGAAACAAATAACGTTGGCGAAGGCATACAAAAAGGCATGAAAGCCTGTCACAACAGAGCTAAAGAACTATCAGCCTAAACCACGAAATGTTGATATTTATCAATATAAACACAAGTAAATAATTGCATTTTAAATAACAAAATTGTAGAGAAGTAAAAAAACAAAAAAAGCTATTTTGCCGATATAAATCTAGAAATAAGAATTATTCCCGCCAGAATAATTTATACATAAAAAAATAAAGGCAAAAAGCTTTTATTGGTGGTTTAAGTCAACAAACATTAAATCGACTTAGGGTAAAATAATCTTTTCAACCTATTTTAAACTTTTATTTTCTATAAAAACAAGATAATCTGCCAAAATTTTCTTTAAAATAACCATCTCAGATGGCTCTGGAGTAGCTCTTAAACGCTTGAAATTCCGCAATCTTGTAAATTTTACAACTATTTCATATCCTTTTAAGTCATCACAATAATTATCTAAATAAATTCTCATCCAGTCCGAAGGCAAATCAGCTGAAATATCTATAAATTCTTGCTTTAATTCTGAATATTTAGAAACTTTTTTGGATGTAGAGGGGTTAATTTTACTAGTCAGCATCATTTAAATGAAGTTTTTATTGTTACATTTGTGCTAGCACAAATTGTTAGTATTAAGCACATTACAAATATACAATAATAAAATACACAAACACAAGTAAAAATTGTTTTATTTTTTAATATGGAAAATTTCGGTGAAAGAATCAAAAGACTAAGAAAAGAAAAAGGCTTAACCCAAAGCGGATTAGCCAACAAACTATCAATGAAATACCAATCTATTCAGCAATGGGAAGCTAACAAAACCAAACCTACCCAGGATATGTTGATGAATTTGGCAGAAATCTTTGATTGTAGCATAGAAGCCATACTTACAGGCAACACCAGCGCTCAAGATGTTTACAAAACTAAATATTACCAAATACTTGAAAAAAATCAAGAACTCATGGAAGAGCTAGTAAAATATCAAAAAAAAGAGCTTTTGAAAATGGAAGAAAAAGTATAGCATTTTATCACTACTAAAAACAAAACATTGCCACCCCGCCAGCAAGCACGTTTATTAGGAATTTAACCTAATAAATTGTCCATTTTAAATTGTTTAAGTAAATTTGTCGGATGTAAAGTTTTAGCCTGAATATGCTTTCATAATCAGCTTGTGCATAGCTTTGCTCATTTGTAAAATTGATAAAACAAAATCATATCTGATATAATGATAAAAAATAACTGGACTCGTGAAGAAATAGAGGAAATTTACAACCTGCCATTTCTTGATTTAGTATACCGAGCAGCTACAGTGCACCGCCTGCACCACGACCCGCAAGAAGTACAAATAAGCACTTTGCTTTCTATAAAAACTGGCGGTTGCCCTGAAGACTGTTCTTACTGCTCTCAAGCAGCTCGTTACAACACAGACCTCACCGTTCAAAAACTCATGCCTCTCAATGAAGTATTGAGTGCAGCTGAAAGAGCCAAAGATGCTGGCTCGTCGAGATTTTGTATGGGAGCAGCATGGCGAGAAGTAAGAGACAATAAAGATTTTGACCGTGTACTAGAAATGGTAAAAGGCGTAAACAATATAGGCATGGAAGTATGCTGCACATTGGGAATGCTTACACCAGATCAAGCTCAAAAACTAAAAGAAGCAGGCTTATATGCCTACAATCACAATATTGACACTTCAGAAGAGCATTATGAAGATGTGATATCGACCCGTAATTTCTCAGATAGACTCAATACGATAGACAATGTAAGAAATGCCAACATTTCGGTATGTTCAGGTGGCATAATAGGACTGGGAGAAGAAGATAAAGACCGTATCGGTATGTTAAAAACTTTGGCAAACATGCCCAAGCATCCAGACTCTGTACCTATCAATAATCTTGTTCCGATAGCAGGCACTCCATTGGAAAAACAAGCTCCCGCAACAATCTGGGAAATGGTAAGAATGATAGCAACTGCAAGAATTCTAATGCCAAAAACAGTTGTAAGATTATCTGCAGGTAGATTAGATATGACGTACGAAGGGCAAGCTTTTTGTTTCATGGCAGGCGCTAATTCTATTTTCTCTGGTGATGTATTACTTACTACACCCAACCCAGCTACAGCAAACGACAAAGAATTATTTCAAATATTGAGCATAAAACCAAGAGAAGCTTTCAAAAAAGAAGCGACTTGTGCTCTTTAATATTTCATATATAACACATAAAAAAGAGAGAAAGATTTCAAATGAAACCTTTCTCTCTTTTTTTATTTCCTTTTGTGAAAAATATTATTCAACCATAAAAGGATATTCTTCTACATATACATCTTTGTAAGCTTCCTCAGCAGTTGGGAATGGAGAATTTTCTGCAAATTCCTTCCCTTGGGTCGTGTCCTCACGACCCAATACTCAGCCCTGCAACGTGATCTAGGCAAATGGTCTTTCAATAAATATGACGAGCTAAACAGGCCCATTTATTCGGGCGAAATAAGCTCTACCGCCAATAGAACCAGCCAACAATCCACCATAGACGCACAAACTACCAGCTGGGAAACAAAAAACTCAACGGGTGAGGCATTCTTAAAATATACCAAAAATACCTACCCTACAGTATTGACCGAAAACAACATTTACACCGTAAATTATTACGATGACTACACAGGTGCATGGGCAACTGGCAAAGATATCTTGAGTGGCATTACCACCACAAACCGCACCAAAGCAAATGCCAAAGGCATGCTTGTTGCTACCCAAACCAACAATCAGTCACTAGCCAAACAGTTTACTGTTTACTTTTACGACAACAAAGCACGGGTAATACAAACTAGGCAGTTTACCACCCTAAGCAACAAAACAGCCGAAACCACCAGCGACATAGCCTATAGTTTTGCTGGCGAAATACTTAAGCACTATATTCAGTACAAAATAGTAGACAATGGCACAAAAGAGTTTTTTGTAAAAAACGAATACCAGTACGACCACATGGGACGCAAAATAGCCTGCTCTCACGGCATAGGCAATGGCAATTATGCCCATGTAAACATACCCCTGAACCCTATAGCCACCTATCATTATGACGCTATAGGACGTATGACCACCAAAAAAATAGCACCAGGCGCCTACCCATCATCAGTTGCCGAAGGTATAACAT
>JAGNSI010000193.1 GCA_017988135.1 Pseudarcicella sp. | reverse complement strand
TGGCGAATAGCTCAGTATCCTATTCCAGGAAAAGGCAGGCTTCAAGTACTTGCAAACGCACATCAAAATTTTAGTGCCTTAATGCGTAATACTGGAAATATAGAACAGGAAATTGTTCAATTAAAGGAGGCATTAAAAATTGTTAACCAAATAAATTTTATAGATAGGCAAGTGTTTTTAAATATGAATTTAGCACAAGCCTACTTTAACTTGAATAAGATGGATTCCGCACTCTATTTTGCAAAAGTGGCGGATACTTTTGCAAAAAAGCCTTTGTACACTGGCCCTTACAGAGGCTTTAATATTTCCAGAATAGGGGATGTTTTTTTTAAAAAAGGAGATATACAACAAGCGAAGAAATATTATTATGAAGGCTTATTTTTATCAAATCAAAAGAATAATAAAAGTGGTATTACTCAAATAAATCATAAACTGATTCAACTATTCTTACAGGAAAACCAAAAAGATTCAGCATTGATTTATGCTCTAAAAAATCTTGGAATTATTAAAACTATTAGTAATGAGTCCGTGGAAACTATTGCAGAATCTGCATTTAAAGATGTTTACCTAGCCTATCGACTAAATAATCAGATTGACAGTGCCTATAAATACCAGGGCCAGGCATTGGTGGCCAAAGACAGTATATATAATATAAGAATTAAAAACATTGCTGATTTCCAAAGTCTATTGCTTAAAGAGGCTATGCGTTTAGAGAATTTGGAAAAGGGAGCTATTCAGACGCAATCAAAAAACAGAACATATAGCCTGCTGTCGTTACTTGCGGTTTTTTCCATCATCGGTTTTACATTGTACCGCAACAATCGACAGAAACAAAAAGCTAATATCATTTTAGAAACTGCCTTAAAAGACCTAAAATCCACTCAAGCTCAGCTCATCCAATCCGAAAAACTCGCTTCATTGGGTGAACTCACTGCTGGTATTGCTCACGAAATACAAAATCCTTTAAATTTTGTAAATAACTTTTCAGAAGTGAGTGTTGAGCTAGTTCAGGAAATAAAAGAGGAGAGACAAAAGCCAAAAGAAAATCAGGATGATTCGTTGGTAGATGAAATTTTCAATGACATTTCTCAAAACCTAGAGAAAATCACTCTTCACGGCAAACGAGCAAGCTCAATTGTAAAAGGCATGTTGGAGCACTCAAGGACTAGCACAGGCGAAAAAGAATTGATTGATATTAATGTCTTAGCGGATGAATATTTGCGATTGGCCTATCATGGTTTAAGGGCAAAAGAAAGTGGCGGTTCGACGGGTCGATTTAATTCAGATTTTAAGACAGAATTTGATGAAAATTTGCCAAAACTAGCTGTCATTCCACAAGATTTCGGCAGGGTACTTTTGAACTTAATTAATAATGCATTTTATGCAACTAAAGGTGTCAAAAATCCTTTAGTTGAAATCAAAACAAAAAGGGTAGAAAATGGTGTAACAATAAGCGTAAAAGACAACGGCATAGGTATGTCCGAAACCACAAAAGCCAAAATTTTTCAGCCTTTTTTTACGACTAAACCCACCGGGGAGGGAACTGGGTTGGGGTTAAGTTTGGCTTATGATATTGTGACTAAAGGGCATGGAGGGAGTATAGAGGTGGAAAGTGAGGACGGTGAAGGAACTACGTTTATTGTGAAGTTGCCTTTTAAAACTAATTGAAAATGAAAATATTAATTATTACTCTCTTTTTTGCACTTCTATGCAGTATTGGCTTTGCCCAGAACAAACTAATCGATAGTCTGAGCCATGGATTAAACATTGCTACAAGTGATACAAGTCGTGTAAAGGTTCTGGCAGAATTATGTTATGAATATCGTCACTCCAAACCAGACACTGCTATCAGATATGGGCAACAGGCATTGGATTTAGCTCGGCGTATTCATTACTCAAACGGAGAAGCGACTGCATTAAGCAGTATAGGTTTTGTGTATAGAGGATTAGGGGATTTGCAAAATTCACTCTCCTTACAACAAAAAGCCTTAGCAATAGCTGAACAAAATATCAAATCTGATGAAACTGCAAAATCCTTGTTTGGTATAGGGGCTATTTATGTTGATTTAAAAGATTATTCTAAGGCTCTAAATAATTACAAAAAAGCATTGTCTTTATACCAATTGAACGATAACAAAAAGAAGGTTGCAATTTTGTGGGTAAATATTGGAGATGTTTACGAGAAGGTGAATCAACTTGATTCTGCATTATATTGTACTCAAAAAGGGTATCAACTAATGCCCTCATTGGCATCAATTTCAGAAAAGTCCTACGCACTTAGAGTTCTTACAAAAATATACATAAAGTTAAATCAACTTGACCTTGCCATAAGTACCTCTCGAATGGGTATTAAAGCAGCAATAGATCAAGGAAATATCCGTGATCAAGGTTTTTGTTATTACTTAATTGCAGAGGTTTATAAAGCGAGAAACCAGATAGATTCTTGCATTTATTACGCAAAAAAAGCACTTTATTTTTCTCAAATCTGTAAATATAGATTGGTCATAATAGATGCTAGTACGTTATTAGCAGAAATTTACGAGCCAAAAGATTCCAAGCTATCACTTTATTATTTCAAAATAGCAAAGGAGACAAATGAAGAAATATATGGGGCAAAAAAAATATTGGATTTGCAAAAAACAATAGCAGAAGAACAAGAACGGCAAAGCCAAAAGGAGGCAATTAGAATTAAATATGAAACCCAATTAAAGCAATATGTTTTGTTAGCGGGTTTGGCAATACTTTTACTTGTAGCTTTCTTTCTGTATCGAAATAACCAAAAGGAAAAGAAAGCAAAGAACTTACTTCAAGAACAAAAAGATAAAGTCCAATCTACTCTTTCAACCCTCAAAGCTACCCAAGCCCAGCTCATCCAATCCGAAAAACTCGCTTCATTGGGCGAACTGACCGCAGGCATTGCTCACGAAATTCAAAATCCATTAAATTTTGTAAATAACTTTTCAGAAGTGAGTGTTGAGCTAGTTCAGGAAATAAAAGAGGAGAGACAAAAGCCAAAAGAAAATCAGGATGATTCGTTGGTAGATGAAATTTTCAAAGACATTTTTCAAAACCTAGAGAAAATCACTCTTCACGGTAAACGAGCAAGCTCAATTGTAAAAGGCATGTTGGAGCACTCAAGGGCTAGCACAGGCGAAAAAGAATTGACTGATATTAATGTTTTGGCAGATGAATATTTGCGACTTTCTTATCATGGATTGCGTGCAAAAGACAGCTCGTTCAATGCCGATTTTAAGACAAATTTTGATGAAAATTTGCCAAAAATAGAAGTTATTCCGCAAGATTTTGGAAGGGTACTTTTGAATTTGATTAATAATGCGTTTTATGCAACGAAAGGTGTCAAAAGTCCACTTGTTGAAATTAAAACCGAAAGGTTAGAAAATGGTGTAACCATATCTGTAAAAGACAATGGCTCAGGCATGACCGAAGCCACAAAAGCCAAAATTTTTCAACCGTTCTTCACCACTAAACCCACTGGTGAGGGTACTGGATTAGGCCTGAGTTTGGCTTATGATATTGTGACTAAAGGGCATGGGGGTACGATTGAAGTGGAGAGTGTGGAGGATGAGGGCTCGATTTTTTTAATTACTTTACCACTTAAAACTGTCTGACCTTGAGAATATTATTGCTTTTTTTATTGACGTTTACTAATTTTTGTTTTGCTCAAAAAAGTAGTGTACTCCATATTGATAGTATTCCTAAAGCTGGAATTTTACTTGATAAAAATTGGAAATGGCACGCTGGCGACAATCCTGATTTTGCCAAAGCCGATTTTGAGGATTCTAAGTGGGAGGGTATTGACCCTA